>JAAYKT010000259.1 GCA_012522255.1 Clostridiales bacterium | reverse complement strand
TGTTAGAAGTGCCCCTATTCCTAGACCAATTGCATTTTTAAATAGCTTCATTTTATCAATACTTTTGTATAAACCAACAATACAATCTTTTGCAGTTTGATCAAGTTTTCTATTTTTTTCAATAGTATCTAAAATACTCCCTAATAAAGCAGTTTTGGCATCTTCATAATCTTCAAACAGCCACCCATTAAAATATATTGATACAATATCTCCGTCGTCTTTCATGGAAGCTATGCTCATATTTATTAAACTTGATTTTCCACTTCCCCAATCACCGTAAACTCCAATTGTAGATGGTAATAAATCATCATTCTTAATAATATTGCTTATAGTATCAATCAAATAGTCAAAATCAAGATAATCTAATTCAGTTTTGCTGTCTTTCCACATTATCACACCTCCAATATTCAGATTTCAAATTATATTATTATAGGAAACCTTGTTAACCTTAAATATCCTAGATGATACAATTCTTTATAAATTATGATAACATATTTATCCATAATTGCCAATAAAGTTATCCATAATCTTGTCTAAAGCTTGTATAGAAGTAAAACATGTGTGTCATAGACCCTAAAAATATTGCCTAAATAATGCTGTGGTTTTTTGGGCTTATTTTAAACCCTTCTGTAAATTTAGCTTTTATGTTGCTGAGTAATTATAGCTTGGAACTAAGCTATTTCTTTCTTTACTCCTAATCTAGCAAGTAATAGCTATGTTCAGGTTTATATACTCTAAAAGTGTTTCCCTCTTTATTTTATACATCTATATTTGAAATAGTACCTTGACATACATAGTACTATGGCATATACTAAAGTCATGGAGGTGATAATTTGAGCGGACAAATTTCATCAGATTTACTCAGAGGTCATACTGATACTATAGTTTTAGGAATATTAATGGAAGGTGATAACTATGGATATGGCATCTATAAAAGAATAATAGAAAAAAGCGATGAACTATATGAAATAAAGGAAGCTACCCTTTATTCAAGCTTTAGACGATTAGAAAAGGCTGGTAGTATAAGTTCATATTGGGGGGATGAAACCCAAGGAGGTAGAAGGAAATATTATAGGATAACTGCTTTGGGCAAAAATGTATACGAATTAAATAAGAAAGATTGGGAATTTGCAAAAAAAATAATTGATAAATTAATATAAAGGAGGATTGGAAATGAGAGATAGAGTTAAAAAATATGTTGATAACTTGTTTTCAGGAATATATGAAACCAAAGAACTGAATGAATTAAAAGAAGAAATAAGTTCCAATTTATTAGAAAAAATAAAAGATTTTATTGACGATGGATATAGTGAAAACGAAGCATTTAATAAAGCCATTTCTGATTTAGGTAATATGAGCGAACTAGTCGAAGGATTGAAAAAGGCATCTGAACGAAAAGCATATGAGGATATGTATAAAAAACAGCCTATTAATAAGAAGCATGTAATAGGGTATATATTAGCTTCTGCTATTTTACTATTTGGGATTATGGTTTCAGGCATAACATACTTTGATGCAAAAGATTTATTAAGTGCAATAGGGACTCTAATGCCCTTTCTAATTGTATCAGTTGGAATATTTGTTTATTTTGGACTAACACAAGAAACAAAACAGAATTACGGGATGATAAAGAAAAGAGCAATGGCGTATAGTTTAGCGACTATGGTGTTGCTTTTAGGAATATTTCTAGCAAGTTTATCATTTTTAACTAGAATTGAACTTTCTGGAGTATTGGGAACTTTAATGGTTTTTGTTATACCTTCAGTAATAGTTTTTATATATTTAGGATTAACTGAAAAGAGTAGGAGCAAAGTTAATTGGGAAAAACAATGGATAGAATATTATTCAGATCCAAAAACGATGATGATACATGGAAATATATCTGGAGCATTGTGGATATTTACTTTTGGAGCAATTCCCTTAGTAGGATTTAAATTAGGTTGGAAGTACGCTTGGATACCTTTTGTTGCAGCTATTGGCACGCAACTTATTATTGAGGCGATATTTGCTTCAAAGAAAAAATAAAGGAGGGATTACAATGAATGTAATAGATGCTATTAATCTTAAAAAATCTTTTAATTACAAAAATGAAATAATTCAGGCAGTTAATGGTGTGTCATTAACCATTTCTAAAGGTGAAGTATTTGGACTTTTAGGTCCTAATGGTGCAGGCAAAACCACAACAATGCGAATGTTATCAACTTTAATCCCAATAGATGAGGGTGATGCTTATGTTGCTGGATATAATGTAAGAAAACAGCCTAATGTGGTGCGTAAATATATAGGCTATGTGGGTCAGTTAGGAGGAGCCGACCCAACGGCCACTGGTTGGGAGAATTTGATGTTAGCAGGAAGGCTCTATGGTATGAACCATGATATTACAAAAAAAGAAGCAAAAAAACTTGTGGATATATTCGAATTGGGTGCAATTATTGATAGAATGCCTAAAACTTATTCTGGCGGACAAAAAAGGCGACTTGAATTGGCACTTGGATTAATACACAAACCAGATGTTTTATTCCTAGATGAGCCAACTACGGGTCTTGATCCTGATAGTCGTTTTAATATTTGGAGATATGTTGAGAAATTAAGAGATGATGGAATGGCTGTTTTTTTAACAACACACTATCTAGAAGAGGCAGATGAATTGGCTAATAATTTAGCAATTATGGATCATGGGAAGATTGTAGCGAAAGGTACACCACAAGAGCTAAAGCGACAAATATCTGGTGATGTTATTATAGTAAAACCAAAATGCAAAAAAACAGATTTAGAAAAGCTTTTGTCCCTTTTAAATGCCCAGGAACCTATAGATAAAACTTTGATTAAGGAAAGTCTAATAAAAGATGAATCAATTTATATTTATGTTGATAACGGAAGTTTTGCCTTGCCTATTATATTAGATATGTTTAAAGAGCAAGAAATTGTTATAGATAATATATCTTTATCACAACCATCATTGGATGATGTATTTCTTAAACAAACAGGTCGAACATTACAAGATGCTGGAAAGGAGTATGTTATATGAAACTTTTTTCTGAAATATCATTGTTATTTAAACGGAAGATCCTAGAAACCATGAGGCAACCAATTTGGATTATATCAGGTCTAACAGTTCCCCTATTATACTTAATATTATTTGGACCTTTGTTAGAGGGATTAAATAGAGGAAATGAGAATGTACTCAATATTTTTCTCCCTGGCATTTTATCACTTTTAGCATTTACGACTGGTATGGGTGCAGGATGGGGAGTGATATGGGAATTGCAAAGTGGTGTAATTGAACGGTTACGGGTAATGCCTATAAATCGATTTTCATTGATGATTGGTCCAGTTCTTAAGGATGTTATTACATTTATTATTCAAGCATTACTTGTGATACTAATTGGTTCTATATTTGGCTTTGATATTCATTGGGGTGGCATAGCTATTTTATTGTTATTACTTTCTATGATGACGGCGATTATTTCAGCCTGGTCTGCAAGTCTTGGGCTTGTTTTTCAAGATATTGGAAGTCTTGCAGCTGTGGTTACAGGTTTGCAATTACCGCTTACATTGCTTTCCGGTGCTATGCTACCCATATCAC
>JAAYKT010000258.1 GCA_012522255.1 Clostridiales bacterium | reverse complement strand
TTATTCCTCGCCCGTTTCTAATTTTAGTGATAAGAGGAAAGGGGTTACCGATATTAATAACGCCACATATATTGATGTATACGCCATATAAACAGTGAGTCAGGCTCTGCACTATCAAGCAACTGATAGCGATAGCCTGAAAAACCTTTATCGAAGACTCTATATGGATGTGCCGGAGCTTCCGCCCATGACGCTGAATCCTGGGATCCCGACGATGCCATCGATCAGGCCAAGTCTTACTACATACGATGAATTCATTAAGAGAAGAGCGGGTATCTCTGATGTTAGATCATGAAATCGCTGATTGCTGCAAACGGCTACGATTAAGCCCGAACTTAGTAGAAATGGCTCAATCTATGGAAGGTGAAAGCCATCAGGAATACCTATTTAATCTGTTATCCCTAAAACTCTATCACCATTTTCTCGTATAATTTTGTTACCGACCCCATAACATCACCCCAACTTACACCGGCAGCGTAGTCGAACTTATTCTGATAGTTTCTCCATAGAGCTGCCATTTCGGGACTGGCCTCCACCTCTCCCAAAATCAATGTGGCGTCACCAGCTTTCCTCAACGAATTTCTTTTCCTGCTGGTATTTAAAAAGGCTCTGCCCAATATAACATAATCAATATTATGTGATTGCAATGTTTCGAGAGCATAAATGTCATAAAAATCTCGCATGCGAGTGTTTGCTACGCCACGGAAAATAAGCGTTTCCAGTTTTTCAGCAAGTACAGTCTCCAGATTATAAGCCAAGATGGAAATCGTACGATCTTCAAACAGGAGTTGGAAGGAATAGTTCACTTCTCTCGGTGTTATGATATCCCCTGTGGAAAAATCAATTTTTAAGGGAGTGCGCATGCCTTCCAAAGATGCATCTAACGAAACACGTACCCCGGCATAATCGGCTTCATCCATAATGGTGATAATACTCTTTATCTCGAATGTCATTCCGTCTTGAATCGGAACTGACATAATTTCTTCAACTATCTCCCTGGCACTCTCTATCGATAGCGGGAGATTCTTAATTGTCGCATCTACATCCATGGTAGAACGATTGTCCAAACCAACTATTGCAGAAACAAGCGTGCCTCCTTTTAAAATTAAGTTATTGCGATATTTCGATAGAGAGAGCCTTTCAAGAAATCGCTCCATAACATAATTGCGGATTATTATTTGTGACTTGCCACTGTCTCTCTTAGCCATGTTACGTACCAAATCTTTTAGTTGCCTAGATGTGTGGATCATTATAGGAGCACCTCCATATACTGACGGATAGTTTTATCTACAGAAAAAAGTTTTGCATATCGCATGAGAAGCGGTAGATCCTTTTCTTTGCTCCGCACATACGCTTTGATAGCCGTCTGTAAGTCCTGAATCTCCACGTTTCCCCGATTGCGTACAAGATCACAGATTGTTCGCTCTGGATTATAAACTCTTAAAGCATGGCCCGCTGGAGAATTCGCTTCCGTAATACCAACGTCAAAGAGTTCTTCTTTAATCTTATATACCTTCACACCTTGCTTAGTGAGCGCTGTTGCATTGGTCCCTGATTTCAACGTAAGTGAATATTTAGTCGGCTCGCGCTCAGCCAGGTCCAGCAAGTACAGTGCTGTTTCGTGTGAGAACACCACTAAAGGATATCTCGTTTGGATTACATACATTTCATCCTCCCAAGAATCATTCGATTTGTAAAGCCCCTGGGTGACACGCAAAAGACCCCGTTTTCGTACATATTCACCAAAATAAGCCCTTGAAACTCCGGCCATAATCGCATCGGACGTTTTTAAATAGCCATTATTTTTTTGCAGAAGCAAATCTAGTGTATCAAATTTACACATAACGTCACCTTACTTTCATGCTCTTATTATGCGCCATAGGGTCGTAGATGTAAACATAAATTGAACTACGTCAAATAGACATAAGCCGTAAAAACCGCACAGATATACTCTGCACGGTTTGCTCAAGGCTTTTTATCAGGTGAATAGGCGCTTAGGCCTACCGTTGTCTAATCATACCGAAATATGGTGAATAATACAACTAATAAAAGTCTCAAGGGTGCAAGACAGTATAGGTCCAGTAGATCAAGAAAATGCCCTATTCTACGGTACAGGAGTTCTTGGGGGAAAGCATAGTGGATACTATTAGCATTAAGGAATTATAGAACGTCTTAGAAAACATCCTATATCTGTGTGGAAAACTAGACGTAGATAAAAGCATTGGACTTTATTTTGACGCCAAATTTGACGCCCGAAGCTGATTTATGACGCCCAAAGTTACCTCATAACACG
>JAAYKT010000257.1 GCA_012522255.1 Clostridiales bacterium | reverse complement strand
TTGCAAGCTCATCATCTTTGGAAAACTTAATGTAATAGTAAGGCTTTCCTGCTTGGACAATTAGAGGTATATTTTCTTCTTGCATATTATACGAATTAACAACAAGGTAATTATTTGGCTTTATGGGTGCTGATTTTGTTTGGTAAGCAAAGTCAAAATAAATCTCTTGATCTAAATCCTCTTGCAAAAGATAGGCTTTGATTTCTGTTATATCGCTATCATAAACTGCTGCTCCCCTGCAAATACCATTGACAAATAATCCAATTTCAAGAGGAGGATTATCTGTATCAAGCTCAACAAAAACAGGTACATAATTTGCCTGCTCTTCGTAGGTATAAAGCTGAGCAAGTGGTATTTCTGAACGTAGCTGAGGTACTCCATTTTGCCAGCTAAAATCAAATACCTGCTCTACGCTTGTCTCTAAAATTACCATATCTCCGAAACTAAGTGTCTTAGGCTGTGAATTCTGTATCCATGCGTTACCATGTCTCTGCATACTCCACCATTGTGTTTTGATACTTCGCAGTTGAGACATAGTTTGTTCTCCCAAAGCATCTTCTATCAGCATTGTTCTTGGTATAAAGTAACCTATCCAATTCTCCCTAAAAGGATATAATGTGATGAGTGTATTTGGATTGAGTGTTGTTCCTGATGTTGTGATATTACAGTCAGCAGAAGTCTCGATTTTATAACCAAGAGAACTACTAACAGTATTTAATAAACTGTTTACTGTCCAAAAATCATTATAAACGATGCTTTCATATTGATGTTGTATTTCTGATACATCGGGATCAAGCATATCCGTTATATAAGAGATATCGACTGGCTCATCTGTTTCTTCGTCTCGTGGTAATATGGGGAAGGAGAGCCAAGTCCATCCTACTGGTAAATCCCGTGAATAGGTTGATATAGCAAATGATGAGTTATAAGTATAGACACCAATAAAAGGACCTAAAGCATAATTAAAATGATCTACAGGTCCACCATGTATCAAATCGCTATTAGGATCGGATAAATGCCAATTAAATAGATACTTATCCACAAAGTCAGGTTCGACATCAATTAAATGGCTGTAATCATAAAATGATGTATAACCTATAATGCCAGAATCTAAGCCTTGTATATTACAATAATCAAAGGAAGATATTAAATAATTTGATAGGTTGCCATGTATTTTTACCTGATAGCCTGAATTACCCCAAATATTTGTATTGTATGCATTTACATTACATGCTGTTAAGCCGTTGCCAATAGTAATACCTTCGCTTTTATTATAAACAATATTACAATTTCTAATAAACAAACTTGAACATTCAAGAGCAAATATCCCTCCGCCTGCAGGTGCACTATTAAAAGTTATGTGGTTTCCAACTAAACCTGCGTTATCATAAGTGTCTCCCAAACCTTCTAAATACATACCTCCCCCAGTGACAGATGCGGAATTCATACAAATATCGTTTTCTTTAAAAAGTACAGCACCAGACGCCTTACCCAAAACATGGACGCCACCGCCATACTGTGCAGTGTTTTCATAAATTCTATTATTATTAAATATAATAGAATTAGGGTTCGAAGAAGTATGAAAATCCAAGTATATTCCACCACCTTGACT
>JAAYKT010000031.1 GCA_012522255.1 Clostridiales bacterium | reverse complement strand
GTTATTGCCTTTCAGAAAACGTCAAGCGTTAGGGGTTGTCCACTAATCCACAGCGTCTGTGAAAATTATAGCATTAAGTCCTTGGAGAGGGACTAAAAACACTACTACTTTATAATACGAGGGGTGTGTATTATAAATGGAATTGAATGAGGTTATTATAAAAGAAATCAAATCTTTTGTAAAAAGTAGTGAAAAGAAAACGAAATACAGAGAACCTCTTGTGGGATTCGCAAATGTCAAAAATCCTGCTTTTAATGAACTTAAAACTATAGCTGCACCAAATCATTATCTTCCTACTGACTTGCTTTTAGAAGCCGTATCTGTAGTATCATTCTTTTTACCCTTCACGGAAGAATTAGTAGATATAAACCAAAACCACAGTTATATTTCAAAAGAATGGGCTATTGCATATATAGAAACAAATCAGCTGATTGATGAGATAGTCGTTCATATGGCAGATTTTTTAAGAAAACATGGTATTAAATGCAGCAGCAATCCTGCCCGAGAACCTTTTTCAAAAGAAATACTCATGCATAGATGGTCTCAAAGACATGTAGCAAAAATTTGCGGCTTGGGTAGCTTTGGCATAAACAACATGTTGATTACCAAATTAGGTTGCGCCGGCAGGTATGGCAGCTTTGTAACAGATGCATCTTTGGATTACAACGAACCTAACACAGATGAATATTGCCTCTATAAAAAAGATGGCAGTTGCTCAGTGTGTGTTGAGCTATGTCCTACAGGTGCACTAAAAATAGACGGATTTGACAGGCATAAATGTTATGCATGGCTTAAAAATACAAATGATTATTATTCCGACCTTGACGAATGTGATGTGTGCGGCAAATGCATAACGGTGCCATGTGCTTTTAAGATACCATAAAATACGTTTATACGTTTAAAGGAGATGCAAATGCATCTCCTTTTTTATATGCTGATCCGATATTTCCCCATTTATTTAAATAACATACAGGCGAAAAAATTGGTTTTTCTAAATCCTATGTGTTATATGTGTTATCTATAATACCACATATGTTTACAAAAACAGTGGTGCAAAGACCAGAGCAACAATAGTCATCAATTTAATAAGTATGTTCATGGAGGGTCCGGATGTATCTTTAAAAGGATCACCCACAGTATCTCCAACTACAGCCGCTTTATGAGCTTCGCTTCCTTTTCCGCCATGGTTACCTGATTCAATATATTTCTTTGCATTGTCCCAAGCGCCGCCTGCATTTGACATCATTATCGCCAAAAGAACACCTGAAAGCAATGAACCGGCGAGAAGACCTCCCAATGCTGCCTTACCAAGAACCAAACCTACTGCTATAGGAGCCACAACCGCCATCAGCCCGGGTATAATCATTTCCCTTAAAGCTGCTGCCGTAGATATGTCAACGCATGTTGCATAATCAGGTTTACCGGTGCCTTCCATAATTCCGGGTATGGTTTTAAACTGCCTTCGAACCTCTTCTATCATCGAAAAGGCCGCCTTACCCACGGCTTCCATAGTCAAAGCACCAAATAGGAATGGAAGCATTCCTCCCAGGAATAATCCCACTATTACAAAAGGATCAAGTAAATCTATTTTTTCCAGACCTACCGCCTGGGAATATGATGCGAAAAGTGCTAGAGCCGTCAAAGCCGCAGAACCTATGGCAAATCCCTTACCTATAGCTGCTGTGGTATTTCCCACAGAGTCAAGAGCATCGGTTATCTTTCTTACATCCTCCGGCAAGTCAGCCATTTCTGCAATACCGCCGGCATTATCCGCTATTGGTCCGTATGCATCCACAGCCACTGTCATCCCTGCAGTTGATAGCATGCCTACGGCTGCCAAAGCAATACCATATAGGCCATCAAATTTATAAGCTGCAATTACCGCTGCACAGATAAATATTACCGGCGCAACCGTAGACAACATACCAATTCCAAGACCGCTGATTATTGTTGTTGCGGGTCCCGTCTCCGATTGTTGTGCTATTCTTTTTACATATTTATATGTGTCGGATGTATATATTTCTGTTAAAAATCCAATGATTACACCGGCAATAACACCAGAAGCAATGGCGACAAAAGCACCAATATTACCGAACATTGATTTGCTCATAAAAAAGGCCGCAATAAGTACTATAACTGAACTGGCATAGGTGCCGTTCTTTAAAGCCGACTGCGGATTCGAGCCTTCTCCTGTTCTTACAAACATTGTTCCTATTATGGAAGCTATGATACCAACGGCTGAGAGCAACAATGGAAATAACACGCCTTGCGGTTTTCCTGCATAAAATATAGCCCCAAGAGTTATGGCTGAAATTATTGAGCCTACATAAGACTCAAAAAGGTCTGCTCCCATTCCTGCCACGTCACCTACGTTATCTCCCACGTTATCAGCAATAACTGCGGGGTTTCTTGGGTCATCCTCAGGAATTCCCGCCTCAACCTTACCTACCAAATCAGCACCAACGTCAGCAGCTTTTGTATAAATTCCCCCGCCCACCCTGGCGAACAATGCTATAGAACTGGCACCCAAGCCAAAACCTGTGACAATATCCACATTGCCTATAAAAATATATAATGCACCGACTCCTAAAAGGCCTAAGCCAACAACACACATACCCATTACAGCACCGCCATTAAAGGCTATACCAAGGGCTTCATTCTGTCCATGCTGTGCTGCATTGGCTGTCCTTGCATTTGCTTTAGTAGCTACCTGCATTCCGAAATATCCTGCTAAAATAGAGAATATGGCACCTATAATGAAACATAATGCAGTAAGCCAACTTTTTAGAAGTACGCCTATAATCAAAGCCAATACTACTACAAAAATTGCTAAAACTTTGTACTCTCTAAAAAGAAATGCCATAGCTCCTTCATGGATATATCCCATGATTTCTTTCATTCTATCATTTCCCGGATCCTTTTTGGATATCCCCGAAGCTAAGAAATATGCAAAAATCAAAGCCACTATACCGGACAAAGGAGCCAGTATTGTTAAATCCATTATCCTTTACCTCCCTTTATCTGTCTGTTCTTTATTATTTTTATTATACGTATTTTTTACACTATTATTATCCCAAACCTAAATGTTCATTCAATGTATTAGGTTCGCTTAGAGTGAATCGCCTGTTAAGGTATACCTATGTTTTACTTAACCATAACTAAAGCAACAGATAAAACCATGAATAAGACAGCGGCGACTTTCGTTATTTTTGCAAACAAAGCTTCATACCCTTTGCTTCGATGTTTGCCAAATAATTGCTCAGCACCTCCGGCTATGGACCCTGAAAGTCCCGCACTTTTTCCAGGTTGTAACAAAACGCTTACTATTAATGTAATACATACTATAAATTGAACTACTATTAGAAACACTCTCATAGCTGCACCTCCCATCATATAGGATTAACAAATGTATTCTATCATAATGTATTCTATAATACAATATGAATTGTTACAGGTTGAAAAAGGCTTTGTGTCCTGCATATTTGGCTGCAGGACCGAGATATTCTTCAATACGTATAAGCTGATTATACTTAGCTACTCTATCAATCCTTGAAGGGGCTCCGGTTTTTATTTGACCGGCATTCACAGCCACCACCAAGTCGGCTATGGTTACATCTTCCGTTTCACCGGATCTATGGGATACGACAGCGGTATAACCTCCTCTATTTGCCATCTCTATGGCATCCAAGGTTTCTGTCAGAGTTCCTATCTGATTAAGCTTTATAAGGATTGAATTAGCAACTCCCATCTCCAATCCCTTCTTAAGCCTTTCGGTATTTGTTACAAACAGATCGTC
>JAAYKT010000030.1 GCA_012522255.1 Clostridiales bacterium | reverse complement strand
TTATTATAGTTTGAATACGATGAAAATAGAAAATCATTAAAATCAAATGACTCATAAAAGCGTAATGGGAGTTTAGAGAATAAGACTGCAGCATCATCGTTTCTTAATTCAAAATTTCTTAATATTTGAGAGTTAATAATTTTTATATATCTTGTAGATTCTACCATAAAATGCCGGGAAGGCTTATAATCTTTTTTAAATTCATAATTTTCTGACTTATTCTTTCTTAGGTTATAATCGAACCGGATTAGCCTATTATAGAATTCTGAAATATTGTGAGAAAGAACAACTAAATGTGCATTAGCTGATAAAGAACGTTTTAAGAAATCTGCATATATAGACACTCTAGCATGACTAGAAGAAAAATTGCCTGGTGCAAAAAGGTCGAGCAAAATATTCGTATCGAAAAAAATGTTATCACCATTTTTAGGGTTAAATACATTTACATTTTCAATCGTCATGATCAAATACCTCTTTTGCAGCATTTTTATACGATTCGGGACTACTATAGAATTGCTTTGCTCTTTCAACAACTAACCTTAGGATGTGTTTTGTATCATCATCCATATTTTTAGTCTTAAGAAATGTTCTTAAATGCTCACTATTAAACCTTGAGTATAACTGCCCAACAGCACGATTTAAAAAAGCAGAAATGATTGTAGTTAAAGAGTTAAAATCTAAAATAACTACATTACCTGCATTAATTTCAAAACTTATTCTATTGAAAACCAGATCACCATCTTCCGGTGAGATCGCTTTATCTGATTTAATAACATCATATATGTTTACGATCTTTTCCATATATCCTCCTTAGAATTCAATTTCATCTTTGTTCTCAGTTGATAATATATATGCTCTTTTATCGGCAGAATTGATACCTATTGTAATTGCTGTACCTTCGAATGATGATTTTAAGTTCTTATATTTTATCCCTTGATCGAAGTGGTAATACTCATTTCCTGATAAAATAAATAATTTGCCTTCATTTAGCCTTACAAATTCTTCAATTAGATAGAAACCTAATCCTCCAGTAGTACCTTTTGTTGAATTTCCCTTCTTAGTGGCCCATGTAATTGGTGATAATTCACTTTTGATCCCTTTCTCCTGCCAATAACTTACCACCTTTTTCTTGATTGTAACACCCATATCGACCACAGTAAAGAAAATCATTTTACGGTGCGGGAAATAGTGACCGCATGCAAATACTTCCGTACATCCGGCATGTTCTTTTGCATTTATAAAAAGTTCCAGAATACTATTTTGAAAATGTTTCTTTAACTTTAACGATAATTTCGGCATTTGAGGATGCTGAAGGACATCGTTTTCAACATAATTGGAAAAAAGTCTGTGTTCGTTAATATTAAACGTCATATATTGAAAATCATTTTTTGCTTTATCACTGATAAGCATATTTTCCTGCCACCTAAATGCTTTTTTAAAACCAGTCATGGACATTTGTCTTAATATATTTTTATTAACCACTAATTTATCACTATAATTTTGTTTTGCGTGAGATATCATTATACAGCCGAGAATGGCTTGAAGATTATGATCTATCCGTTCCACATGCGACAAATCTATAGTAACATTTTCATTTATTGAAAACATACAACTTGACAGCATTGCAAAATAATTATACCCTTTTAAGTCGTTCTTTAAAATTTTAGGTGCCACAGGAAGCTTTTTCAACATTAATCGACCACTTATTCCCTTTTTAAATTGTGTTCATTTTAACGAAGTTCACCATAAAAATAATATTGTGGTGGATATATTACCCTAACCAGATGGTGAGCTTAAACTTAATGGGTTACTCATTTGATGTATCTCTGTGGGTGCACGCCCGGATTACTTGATTTCGCATGTAAAATTATTATAACAAAGCTAAAGCATTGTTAGTTATGATTTAAAGGAATCGTATCGCATTCGCGGTAAGAGCATTGTTGCAGTGTGATGATTTTATTAATGTAAAACGTGCTGTAAAATGATGGTATATTACAATTACGATACAACTGCATTTGTTGTTATAAAATTTAGTCTGATAATAATATTCGACATCAACCTAAAAAATCCTGCTTATATTGCAGAAATAATGTCGATAAAATGTACGATTATTTAGTATAGCACCAAACGAAGATTTTCCATGATATACGCAAATAATCCGAAAATGTATTTCCTGTTGAATTATGATATAATACAGCTGGAAAAAAAGATAAGAGAGAATGAATATAGATAATAAACTATCTGCAAAATCACGAAACAATTAGATAACAACCTTTGCACTAAAAGCAATGATTCTTTATCAATAAATAATGGTAAAGTTAAGTTGTCATATGGTTCTCATACATGAATGTATGGACTTTTATTCTTACAGGAGGGCTTATCCATGCCAAACCCCTATTTACCCAATTGGGAGTACATTCCGGACGGAGAACCCAGAGTTTTCGGGAACAGGGTGTATGTATACGGTTCCCACGATATTGCCGGTTCCCATATGTTCTGCGATTACAGGCTGAAGGTATGGTCGGCGGATATCAATAACCTCAATCATTGGACCTGTCATGGGGATGCTTTTCGGACCCGGGCAACCCGTGATCATCAAAGCGATACCCCCTGGACCGACGGCTATCTGTATGCGCCCGATGTGGTGAAAAAAGACGGAAAGTACTACTTATACGCGTATATTTTTTACACAAAGGGATGTGTTGCCGTCAGCGACAAACCAGAGGGCCCCTTTCAGCTGATTTCCCAATATCGCGTTCCCGAGGGTTCCGAACAGGAGCTGTCGGAGGGGATATTCTGTGATCCTGGCGTTCTGGTGGACGATGACGGCAGG
>JAAYKT010000256.1 GCA_012522255.1 Clostridiales bacterium | reverse complement strand
GTGTTTTTAAGATGGGCAAATTCAATCAGTTTCTTTCCTCCATCGGTAAAATCACCACAGGCTACCACAGTTTTTTCCTTGCCTCGGCTGTCAGTATAAGTACCGAGCAGGGTTTCCTGCGTGTTGAAACCCAAGGCCTCAAAAATATGGCAAGCCAAATATTCGCTGATGCAGCCATTGGTATAGCTCATGGCTTTGTTGCGGCTTGGCAAGGGTGGGAACTTTAACATATAGCTTTTATCGCCGTAACGGATGTTAATTTTATTTCCGTTTGCTCCCCCATAAGCTTTAAACTTATTAATTTCACAGGATGTAAAGTCAATCATCTGTATTTACCTCGGCTCCATATAAATATTTTTTTCTAAGATAATCTGCTTGTTTTTCGTTGATACGTCCTCCCCAAAGATTGGAATTTATTGCTCCGTACAACTCATCACTTAGACAATCAAGGTGCAGCACCCGGTCTTGTTCTCCTTGCAAATAATCATCAATTGCCTTTTGAATACTGGCCGGAAGGCCGCTTTCTAAATAGTTTTTACGTGCCGGTTTCCCATCAATAGTCTTTGAATTCGGACTGTTATCTACTTCAAGGAGTTCTTCTAAAGACATATCAAGCGCTCTTGAAAGCTTAATAAGTGTAGACGCATTGCACCTTTCCAAACGGGTTTTACCGGAGTATATATCAGCAAGAGTTGCCCATGGAACACCGCTGGTTTTAGATAAATAGTATCGCGATATTCCTCTTTCTTGCAAAAGTTCTTCAAATTTCATACTGATCACCTCAATGACATTGTATCGGAACACCGATACAATGTCAAGAATATACAAATGACAAATATACTCCTCTATATCACTAGACAAATTCAACTGTTCAGTTTTGTCGAACTGTTCGTCAGTGTTTACATAAGGAGTATCCGTACACGATAAGTTCATAACCGAAAGCGCCGATTTTCTATTTAATATCACTACCTTGAATTCTCATGGAGCTTGATATATCAAAGCAGACATTATCAAGGGGAAAAGATGTTTATTTATCCATAAATTCTTTAAGCTGTACTGCTAAATCTGCAAATGCGCCTTCCTCCGTAATAATATAGGTAAAATACAAGGCATAATCATTAATATTATCTTTATATAGTACAAGATCATATCCACCATACAGCGTGAAAACCTGTGCCATGTCCAGCGTGTAAATTTCAATGAACAAATCAAAATCACTGGCTGAAAAGTCGTTCAGCGCTCGATTTGCCCGCCATTCATATTCGCTGAACAATTCAATTAGAGAAAACCCTTGTAGGCGTCGCCGGTCAGCAGCCCAGAGGCGAAGCCGAGTCCGTGAAAAATCAGTAATACAGCCGTACTCAGGGCGAGCGTCGCCGCCAAATATCCCCGCATCGTAAACGGCGCCCAGGTGATGAACGGCAGCTTGTAGATGATGGCGATATAGTAATTGAATTGGCTCGACATACTGGCGTCCCAGACAGCGCCCGGCTTCCACAACAGCACAAACACGGTGATCGTAGCCGCCGCAAGAACAAGGTAGGAAATGAGCGCGGACAAGGCGCTGGCGGCAGCCTTTGCATACTGGACGTTTCGGCCTGTCCGGGTGCTGTACACAATATGTTCTGTCCGGCTAAGTTTTTCACACCCGCAGGAATACAGCGCCATCAAAACAGCCAGCAGCATTCCCTCCAGGATGACCGCGCGGCAGGCCGTATAAAACAGGCTTTCCATCAGCGGTTTTGTCATTCCCGCTGCACTCAGGCTGAGGGAAGCGTCCTGCGCGGCTAAAGTGCCGACGCTGTCCTGCAGCTTATCGCATTTTTGCTCTATGGCGGCGGCCGCAGCGCCGGTGAGATGATAGATCTCCACATACAGATCGCTGATCTGCGATGTGTCATAATCTTCGTAAATATCTGTTGCCCCTGCGGTTTGTGCGATCAGCGTGTCACGGTATTCGGACTGCGGCAGCTCTGCAAGCGAAGTGTCGAAGTCCGCTCCCATCTGCCCGCCGACGCGCTCCGTCACCTCGCTCACATAGCGCACATAGTCGTTATTGTACCTGCTGCCGGTAATCAGCAGGACATTGAACACCAGGCACAGGAGCAGAAAAACAGGGAACATGGGCAGCGACCAGAGCTTTCGCAGCTCCCAGGCGATCAGTTCCCGCCTCATGCCTGACCATCCCGGTAGATATAGAGGAATGCATCCTCCAGATTCGGCATCACTGGAACTGCTCCCGTGGAAGGGACATCTGCGGCTATCCGGAGCATCGTGCCATTTTCACTCTGGCGCTCACTCAGCAGCAGTTGACTATCCGCTATCGTACTTCCCTCCGGTATCTCAAAAATCTTTCCATGAAGCACCGCGCAAATGCGCGCTGACGTATCGCAGCAGTACAGTTTGTGGTCGCGAATCATGACGATCTGGCCAGCGATGGTTTCTATATCAGAAACAATGTGGGTGGATAGGATCACAATACGATCACTGGACAGGTTATGGATGAGGTTGCGAAAGCGCACCCGCTCCTTGGGGTCCAGCCCCGCAGTAGGCTCGTCCAGAATAAGCAGCTTCGGGTCGTTCAGCATTGCCTGGGCGATGCCTACGCGCTGGATCATCCCACCAGAAAACTGCTTCATCTTTTTATCTCTCACATCGGAGAGGGATACCAGCTCCAGCAGCTCGTCAATCCGGTTGTCGGCCGTTTTCCTGCCAACGCCCTGGAGGGCCGCCATATACCGCAGGAACTGTCGGGGCGAATAATTTTTGTAGTAGCCAAACTCCTGCGGCAGATAGCCAAGCAGACCGCGATAATCGCCGTCCATCGTCAGAATGTCCTGGCCGTCCCATAGGATCTTTCCCTTTGTCGGGAACAGCAGCGTGGTCAGCATTTTAATGAGGGTGGTTTTCCCGGCGCCGTTGGGCGCCAGCAAACCGTAAACCCCCGCCTCAAAAGCGAGGCTGATATCTTCGAGAGCCGTAAAGCTCCCATATTGTTTTGTAACATGTTCAACGGACAGCATGAGCAATCGCTCCTTCCTTATAGTAATACCTCTGGAGTATATGGAAAAACAGGGAGGCGGTACAGAATTTCCCGTATTAGCTTTTGATCTTGATCCAACCCTGCGCCCCCTTTCCCGTTGTTTATATATTCGCGTCAATCAGTCGAATTGTTGCAGAGAATAAAAAATTATTTCACTTTTGAAACGATTATTATTTGAACAATAGAAAGGCCATGGCTCTCTTCTTTATACAAATAATCGAATTTCGTTAAAATTCGTCTTTTGCGCTTCCCTGTGTGTACTCCAAATTTTGTCTGTAAATTGAAAATCTATCCTCAGCCTCTTGCGTATCGGGCAGGATACCACTTTATAAACCATACCGTGAAAATACCCATAAAAGCAGGCAAGAGGGAATTAATCAAACCTGTGTAAGATGCATAACCGGTGCCCATCAAGATATACGTCCATATAGGTGTTATCAGATACAGTGATCCCCAAACAAAAGACAAAATACGATTTGTTCTTATAAAAAGCGGATTCGAAAATGCACTATTCCCGCCATAACCGGAAGCGCTGTAATAAGCCGTCAATGGTATTTCAGTAAATGATCCTACGATCCATATAAGTCCGAAAATCAAGTAGCTGCCGGAGACCACCAATCTGATATCCGCTCCGAACAATGCTGCAAATGAAATCCCAGTCACAATTGGTACACTAACCTGTTCAAAAATAACAGGCCGGAACCTGAGCCATAATAAAGGTACAAATGAAGCTGCAGCAATTCCTGCCACGCTGCCGACCGTAGAGTCTATTGCCATTGCAATCCATATGGCAATCCACGGTAAAAGCAAAATCAGCATATTAGGCTTTTTTGCCGGTGGATAATGCTCGGGTTTCGCAGCATCAAAGGCCCCAAACAGCTTATCCCATTCCAGCATGAGATTAAAATCTCCCTTAACCTTATAAAGATGCTTAAATAACGCCTCTTCACCGGAAATTTCATTACGGGAAATAGAACGCCAGAGGGAATACGGTGTTTCAATCCTGGTGGTATACGGCCTAAAACCGTTGGTTATCACTTCTGACCCCTGTCTGGTCATTAAAATTTGATAGGTCTTATCAATATCGGTATAATAAATTTCCAAAACACGTTCCATGCCGTCAGGTTTGTATAAAGCTGCCATTTGAATTGTGAAACTATGGCTTTCATCAATTGGTACACTAATATCCCCGTTCCAGGCAATACCCCAGGAAGCATCTGCCATTCTTTCAAACACATTACGGGGATACAATGGTTCTGCAAGCTCCATTTTTGTCTCAATGAGAATCCCCCTGGCGGCATACTCTGCCCCTGCACGGCTTACAATCTTCAAATAGGAATCTGTGCGGCTCTTGAGTTCCGGTACACTAAACAGCTCTCCCTGTCCGCATAGAATTGCAATATACTTGTCCTTGCCACATATATGATCAAACATAGAAAGAACAGAATCATAGTTACCCTTTGTCGTCCAAAAGCCGCAAGTTGAAATAATGACATGCTTTTGTCGGCTTAGGTCATAGCGCGGAGGGTGCCCTCCGCTTTCGGAACTTTCCGCCATAAACGGAAGGCTGAGAGGCAGTTGCCGATCAATCAAGTTCTTTAGCTCTCCCGGGACATTAAAAAAGTATAATGGGAAGGACCATATAATCACATCAGCGGAAATTATTTTAGATAGGATTTCATCCATTCCATCGTTTATGACACACTTTCCCGGTGTTTTATTCCAACAAGAAAAGCACCCCAAGCAACCGCTTATATCTTCCTTTGACACATCGATAATTTCCGCATCCAACCACCCGGCCCCATCTAAAAATGCGCGGGTAAGATGCATTGAATTGCTATTATCACTCTTAGGGGATCCATTTACAACCAAAACTTTCATGATGACACCTCAGTTACAAAATAATGGCTTCCATATCAGGTTCATTGATAGCAGAATAGTACCCCGCCATAGCATAATTACTATACCATTGCGGGGTTTGAAAAATCAAGGCTGTCTTCAATTGTCAGTAGAGTAAATATAATAAAACAATCTATGCTGCAACTTCTTTATAGAAATAAAATATACGTTGGCTATCACACAAACAAATTGGTACAGTATGTATGAGAGGTGATATTATAACTATGTATTACTACAATAAAAGATTAAGTGACTTTGAAAAAGTAAAATTACAGTATACAAACCCATCACCTTTCAAGACGCGGAACGTTTATTTCGATTTAGAAGACATAAAAAGAATATAGCGTCATTCCTATATAACAAAATTAAAATGGGTAAAACAGTGATCATCGTGACGCACAATTCCCTTTTAGCTACGATTGCAGACCGAGTAATTGAAATGAAAAACATTAAATCCATATGGCAATCCAAGGCAAAAGCAAAATTAGCATATTAAACTTTTTTGCCGGTGGATAATGTTCGGGTTTTGTGGCATCTAAGGCCCCAAACAGCTTATCCTATCCATATAAGTATTATAAGATACAGCATTCCACCACATTTATAACGACAATCGAATGCTAATCAAAAAGTTCAACCAATTGATAGTAAAGTTCATCTTTAATAATAGAATAAAACCCGTCTAACCCAGCCTGCAGTACAGCTTTTCCATCATCCAAGAGATAAGCCTAAAAATCATGGGTTTCATTTGCTACAGTATATGTCTGACGAATCAGGTAACATTCATTCAAAGTTTTTATATCAGTTCCCTTCCACACAGTGGACTTTATCATATAATCCATAATAATGGCTTCCGCGAGCTGCTCATCCATAGGATATAATTCTGTCACTTCTACGCCTTCCATTATTTTTGCGCCACTGTATTGAACAGAAATTGTATTATCTTTTGCAGATAATTCTTTCAGCTTATTAATCTGGTAACGAAATCCATCAAAGGTTTCTCCTGCTTTAAAATAATCTTCGCCAAATATTGCTTCAGCCATACCGTTTGTATATTGAAGGGAATAAGGTTCATATATACCATCATCTAAACTGAAAGAAATGTATTCAGCATTCTCAATCAATGAGAACATTATCATGGCGTTAAATCTAAAAGGTGATTCATTATCCGCACCGGAGTATAAGTTACGCGTACCTGTATCAGTTTTAAAATTTATTGTTATGCCATAAGGGTGCTCGCTTGTGTGCAGTTCAAAACTATCATAAAATACTCCGTCCGGGAATTGTAATGATCCAATAATCTTACCAACGGCCGAGTTGTCACCCACATATTTTGTACGCGCTTCCCACAAATTTTCCAATGAATACAACTGTGTCCCCTTAGGTTGAAGCTGAATAATTGTTGCCTTAGTCTTAGTGGGATAGCTTTCCTGAATATCACCAACAGCAATTTTAATATTATCGCCAACAGAAAAATCATCTAAAGAAAGATCCATAGGCTTACTGTTTGTTGCAAGTGTTATAAATGGATCCTTATCCCATGTCAGTATACACATGTCGCCTATAACACTATCTTTATCAATTCCTTTGACGGTCATTGTTTTGTTACCCTTGTCAATTTCAAGAATAACAGCATTAATATCTGCAGAACTAAGGCCTTTAGCCTTTGGATTTGCCAATAACCCAAACGATAAATAAACAACAGCTGCCAATGATACTGCGACTATCCAAAACCTTGGCTTTTTTATCAGTTGAAAAATTTTATCAAGCATCTTTACCCCTCCCTGTGTTCATTGATTAGCTTTTCAATTTCGTTAATTTCCTTTTCACTCAGCCGGTTTCTGCCTGTAAAGGCAGCCAGAAATTTAGGTAGAGAACCACCAAAAACATTATTGATAAACTCCTCACCTTGAGCTGCTAAAAACTCATTTTTAGTCATTAAGGCACTTACGGTTCCACCATCATTTTGAAAAATTCTGCGATCACACAAACGTTTAAGCATAGTATATGTAGTCGTTCTTTTCCAATCAAACTCCTTTTCGCAAAGTTCAGTTAACTCACGGGAACTTAACGGTTCATGCTCCCAAATTAAATCCGCAAAACGCTTTTCCATTTTTCCTAACTTATAATTCTTCAACCTGCTAACCTCCTGTCGAATATCATTAGACTAATAATAGTCTATCACCATTAGACATCAGTGTCAATATGAAAACATTTGTACTTTTCCTATTCTCTTTAGTATTAAAACTTTACGGATAACCGGGGTCAAAATTTGTCGTAATTATTCTAACACTTTTCTTTGACGAGGATGGTTAGAATGTGTTAGAATGTGTGTTAGAGTAACAAGGAGGTTTTAAAGATGCAATACACAGAAAGTTCAACCCTTGAGTTAAAACGCAAGGTTATAGATGATATACGTAAAACAGTAGTCGCTTTTGCTAATACCGAGGGAGGTGTAATCTATGTCGGAATAGACGATGATGGTACAATAGTCGGTATTATTGATATTGAAAATGAAATATTAAGGCTGTCAAATATGATTCGAGATTCTATTAAACCGGATGTTACCATGTTTGTTTCATATGATCAGAAAAAAGAAAAAGGTAAAGACATTATTAAAATAACCGTACAAAAAGGAACAGAATGCCCATATTATTTGCAAAACAAGGGTTTACGCCCCGAGGGGGTTTATGTTCGCCAAGGTGCTTCTTCAGTTCCCTCAACCGAAAATTCCATCCGCCATATGATCATGGAAACTGACGGAGACAGTTTCGAAAAAATGCGATCACTAAACCAAGAACTAACCTTTAATGCAGCCACTGAAGAGTTCAAAGTAAGAGGAGTACCCTTTGGCGGAAATCATATGAAAACACTGCATCTTGTTAATGAGGACGGTATTTATACTAATCTTGGCTTATTATTCTCCGATCAATGCACCCACACAATAAAGGCTGCTGTATTTGAAAGTGATGAAAAAATGATTTTCAGAGATCGCCGTGAATTTACAGGTTCTCTTCTAAGGCAACTAAACGATACTTTTGATTATATCTCACAGTATAACAAAATTCGGGCGATATTTACCGGACTATACCGCAATGATAAAAGGGATTATCCCGAGGAGGCATTGAGGGAAGCTCTGCTGAATGTTTTAGTACACAGAGACTATGCCTACAGTGCAAGCACTCTTATAAGCATCTTTGACAATAGAATCGAATTTGTATCTATAGGCGGATTAGTAAAAGGAATAAATCTCCCAGATATTATGCTTGGCATATCTGCAACCCGTAATGAACGGCTTGCTAATATTTTCTATCGCCTGACACTCATAGAGGCCTATGGCACAGGTATACCAAAAATACTGAATAGTTATAAAGGTTTTGCCGCACAACCGGAAATTGAGTCAACTGACAACGCTTTCAAAATTACACTGCCTAACCAGAATGAACAAATGCAGAGTTCCAGTTTGAATGCAGATGAAAAACGCATTATTGACCTTGCTAACCAGCTTGGAAAAATCAGTCGTAAAGATGTTGCAGCAGAACTCAATATCTCACAAACCATGGCAGGTAGAATTCTCAAAAGCATGGTAAACAAACAGCTTGTTGGGATCGAGGGCAAGGGTAAAAATACTGTGTATGTTTTTAAAAAATAATCCTTAGCCTCTTCATACCAGGCACTATAAAACACAGCCGTATCAAGTTAACAGTATGCCTAAATGATACAATTCTAAAATCCCGGTTTAAATGAATAAATAGAAAAATGATACCCCGCCATAGTAATTACTATGGCGGGGTATCAAAAATCAAGACCACCCTATTGTATCAACCTATCTGTTCATATTTAAACAATTCTTTTTCTAAGGATAATATCCTCTTTTCCAAGTCAGAAACCTTTTCATAAAGTGGGTCGTGTGCCGCGGTGTGTTTCATCATTACCATATTCCGGGTACCTTTTCCTTGGGGCTGGCAGGAATACCTACAACGGTTGTGTCCGGTAAGACCGGTTCTACCACAACTGCACCGGCACCAATTTTTGAATTTTCACCTATAGTAATAGGGCCAAGTATTTTAGCCCCTGCCCCGATAGTCACATTATCCATGACTGTAGGATGCCTTTTCCCCGCTTCTTTCCCTGTCCCGCCAAGAGTCACGCCATGATATATCGTTACATTGTCTCCAATTTCCGCTGTTTCACCAATCACTATACCCATACCATGATCAATAAACAACCTCCTACCTATTTTTGCACCGGGATGTATTTCAATTCCGGTAAAAAAACGGCCTATCTGCGAAAGAAGCCTTGCCACGAAATACAACCTTAACTTATATAACATATGGGAAGCCCTGTAAAACAGAAGGGCGTGTATCCCCGGATAACAAAAGAAAGCCTCTATTTTCGTTTGAAATTCTTCCAAGTTGTCTCCGGATATCGTATCTATCTTGTTGACGGCAAAATAAAATTTAGCAGCATGTTTACGTGCCTTTAACAAAAAGTCCCTTTCCAATTCACTTACAGGACTGTCAACAGATAGTATAAAAAGCACCGCATCGCTCTTTTCCATATAATCATGAGAGGTCAGGGTATTATGCTGATGCACTGAGCCGACGCCGGGTGTATCCACCAGTGTGATGTCAGCACCGAAAGGGGCATTCTCAGTCCACAATCTGACCACTTGTACATTCTCTTGATTATTGGGGTTCTTTTGCTCACTGATATAGTCAGGCAGTTCGCCCCTGCTGATTTCTTTTTCTGAGTCATCTGAGAAATATACCTTTGCCCGAAAACTATCGCCTTTGCGTATCTCCGTTACAGCAGTAGTCAACGGAATAATTCCCACAGGTAAAATTTCATCACCCAAAAATGAATTTATTAATGAAGATTTGCCACGCTTAAACTGGCCTATTACAGAAATGACCAGCTCATGTTCTAAGAGCCTCTGACGAAGTTCACCGGCACGGGCAGCCTGATCCTTTAGAAAATCTGTCTGCTTCATTAAGGTTATCGCTTTGCTTAGCTTTTCTATCATTTGGTTACCTCATTTCGGACAAAAATTTTTTGGTCGACAGTCATCAGCCTTTCTAAGCATTGGATATTTACCCGTGGGAGCACTTCATTCCCTCAGCATATGCTATTTTATGCCAGTCTATTTATCCAATATACAAAAGGCTTCTTTGCCTCTGAAAATAGCATTATCATCTAACATTTCTTCAATCCGTATCAACTGGTTATATTTTGCAAGCCTCTCGGTACGGCAGGGGGCGCCGCTTTTGATTTGTCCTGCATTGATTGCAACTGCAACATCTGCCATAGCCGTATCTTCCGTCTCTCCGGAACGATGAGAAATAACAGTAGCATAATTTGCCTTGTTCGCTGTCTTGATTGTATCAAGGGTCTCAGATAGGGTGCCAATTTGATTAAGCTTTATTAGGATTGAATTTGCAATATTTCTCTGAATGCCTTCCCTTAATATCTCTTGGTTGGTCACAAAAATATCATCCCCCACCAACTGGATCCTTTTACCAAGCCTCTTAGTCAAAGATGCCCAACCCTCCCAATCGTCCTCAGCCAGCCCGTCTTCAATGGAGATAATGGGGTATCTGCTGATCCAGTCGGAATAAAGATCTATCATTTCTTCGGAATTCCGTCTTGTTTTCTCGCCTGCGAAAACATATTTTCCATCTATATAGAATTCTGAAGCAGCCGGATCTAAAGCGATTGATACATCATCTCCAGGCTTATATCCCGATTTAGCGATCGCATCAATAATCAACTTAAGTGCATCTTCATTGGATGCAAGATTCGGTGCAAAACCGCCTTCATCACCTACAGCGGCACTGAAACCTTTATCCTTAATAACTGTTTTTAATGTTTGGTACACTTCTGAACACATTCTGAGCGCGGTCGTAAAATTATCAGCCCCAACAGGCACAATCATGAATTCCTGGACATCCAAACCATTATCGGCATGCTTGCCTCCGTTTAAAATGTTCGTCATTGGCATTGGAAGTTCACACCCGTTAGTACCTCCTATATATTTATATAAGGGGATATTAAGTAAGTTGGATCCTGCTTTTGCCACCGCCAAAGATACACCCAAAATTGCATTCGCACCAAGCCGTGATTTGTTTTTTGTCCCATCCAATGAAATAAGCATGCGATCTATGTTTCTTTGTTCCAACGGGTCGGCCCCGATTATTTCGGGGGCTATTATTTCAGCCACATTCTTTACAACAGTCTGAACACCTTTGCCAGATATCGCTTTTTGTCGTTATCCCGGAGCTCAACTGCCTCTCTTGTTCCGGTAGAAGCGCCTGAAGGAACTGACGCTCTTCCGGTCACACCATTATCCAGTACGACATCCACCTCAATTGTCGGATTACCCCTGGAGTCTAAAATTTCTCTCGCTTTTACTGAACTAATCTTCACCATGCTTTACACTCCTTTATGAAATATAGTGATATATTCCCAAACCTTTATATGTCAAGTTTATATTGAACCCTAAACAGTTTTCGGCAAGCAATTGGTCTTATATAAAAAAACTGACGGTTCTACATATTCACGTAGAAGCCATCAGCCTGTTTTTCAAGCATTTTGGATTTCTCCAAAGGGAGCTTCATCCCTTGCTTATATAATACCATATGACCATATTGTAAGCAACGAAATGATATCAAGCAATCTATTACTCATGGAGCAAATGGCCTATTGTGTTACAATGTCAACCAGCGCCCTTTGAATATCCTTTGTAATAAGTGCTTGCATATTTTCTTTGTATTTTAACAAATTGATATTCCGTAGCGCGTTTTCAATATCATTCTTTAAGTCCGGTTTGTATTTTGCAATAATAGGTAAGACCTTGATGCACTGCCGTGCGGTTATCGGTTTTTCGTCTGTAATGCATTTTAGGTACCTGCCAATAATTTCATCAATCTTATTATCGATATCCCATTTTGCATTGGCTGCAATGAGCAGAATAGCCCTGGTCCTTATATAGGAATTTTTACTATCAAGCATTTCCGCGAAAGTATCAAAATAAGAATAGACCACAGGTGAACAACCGCTTTCTATTTCCAGCCGTTTTAAACAATTATAGGCCTCTTTATCATCCGAAATCACTAAGCCATTTACCAAGTCTTGAATATTCGGCATACCTGCAACCTCTCAAAATTTTATTTAAAGCGATTTGTAAAACTTTTTTAACTTTTGTTTTGTATCTTCGGATAAATATTTATCCGGAATATTAGATATGGCTCCCTGGATACCATAAAGCATATGTAAACATGCACCCGAGTCGACATAATTACGAATTCTTATAAAAGTTTCTTCTGCGCCAATGCTTCGTAACTGTTCCGGTGTTTCAATACCGACACGCAACAAATTGGCCTCTAAAACTTTACCTACATTTGGCAGGTCAGATAATTTCTCCATAAAAATTCTCCTTAAGAAAATGTTCTAAAACAATTTTTTGCCGTTTAGAATATTGATATTAGGATCTTTTGCCAAACTTGTTTGTTTATATGGGTTTATTCTTTGAACAGTGCCATTATGCCTAAATAAAGATCCTGTGCTTTTATACCAAAAGGTTATACTTGCTTCCACACATTGTTTTCGGATATCTAACACCCATTCATAATCGCATTCACGGGCTTCCCGACCTGTTTCACCGGCTACTGTAATATGTTCGATGCCACTTAGATATGGTGTTAAATCTATTGATTCTAAAAGGGGAGAACAGGCTATAAATCTATGTTTTAAAGGGTAGGATAAAAATAGCGGCAGCCTATAATCAGCCAATTCTTGATTTTCAATTGTACACCCGATATTTACATTATCATATCCTTCGCCCCAATCTGACGGCAGTGATATTGGGAAACGGTCAATTCTTTTTGTCAAAATCAAAAACTCTATGTCCTTCCTTTCCTTGATCATGCCCCAAATTTCTTTTCGCCATTCATCTGCTTCCGGAAGGAAAAAGTCAGTTGCAAAGCAAGTGGGAAGAATTTTATTTCCTTTAATACTATATTCACCTTTTGAATTTTTCCTCACGGGCCAATCAAATTTATCGGTTTTTTTGATTGTATTTTGGCCATAACGTTTAGCATAAGGTCCATAAAAATAGCAATTTTTACAGCCTTCACTTACTTTGTAACAGCCGGTCCACGGTTCCCAGTTCATATTGGCCCCCTTGATAACGCTTATCTAAAAATTTGTTTTCTTATACCTTTGAAGTTATCACAAATGGACAATTTTAACAATAACTAAAAAATAGATAATTAGAGTTTTTTGATCAGGCTTTGACTAAAAATTTTACTTAAAAAATTCAAATTTTCCAAAGCACTGGTTTGCAGAAAATAAAAAACAATTTTAAATGGTTTATTATTTTTATAGAAATTTATATTTAGCGTAAAAACTATATGAAAGAATCAATATTTGTGCCATATATTCTATATATACTTATAATCTTTGTTGACAAT
>JAAYKT010000255.1 GCA_012522255.1 Clostridiales bacterium | reverse complement strand
TTATTCCTCTTTCTTTTTCTTCCGGTGCTTTATCTATTTCGTCATATTTGGTCACTGTTGCTCCGCCGAATTTTGACAATACCAACGTAATCGCCGCTGTCAATGTTGTCTTGCCATGGTCTACGTGGCCTATGGTTCCTATGTTTACATGGGGTTTGGTTCTTTCATATTTTGCTTTTGCCATTTTGTATCCTCCTCCTTTAAATATTTTTATAAGCTTCTAAAAAAATTCTTATGTAAACGATGCCGGGTGTATCATTATGTATGGAGCCCACGACCGGGCTTGAACCGGTGAACCTCCGCCTTACCAAGGCGGTGCTCTACCTACTGAGCTACATGGGCATTGGAGCGGGCAACGGGAATCGAACCCGCACGGCCAGCTTGGGAAGCTGGAATTCTGCCACTGAACTATGCCCGCATGTCAGTGGTGGGGAAAGGTGAATTCCCGCCAATAGCCTTAGGCTATTTATCAGGCGGGGCGGGTAAATGCTCCTATTCGTCGCATTTCCTTTTTCCGCCCGTTCGAATCCTCTTTCATACCATTAAAACAAAACTAAAACACTTAATCTTTTAGACATAAAATCTTGGTGGGGAAAGGTGGATTCGAACCACCGAAGTCTGAGACAACAGATTTACAGTCTGCCCCCTTTGGCCACTTGGGTATTTCCCCTTATATAATACTGTTTGCAACTAATAAGTTATTATAGTATGGTACCTGGGATTTGTCAATAAAAATAAGACACCAAAAATTGTCTAAAATTGGTTAAATCAATCATTCATCTTTAATTTCTAAAAACCTTTCAAGTTTCCTTTTAACTCTTTGCAGGGCATTATCTATGGATTTGACATGCCTGTCCAGATCCACGGCAATCTCCTGATAAGATTTGCCTTGCAAATACGACATTAATACCTCTAACTCCAAATCACTCAGAATTTCTCCTATACGAAGCTCAATTGAATTAAGTTCTTCTTTGCTTATCACCAATTCTTCGGGATCGGTTATCTTTACTGATGTCAGAATATCTAAAAGTGTTCTGTCGGACTCTTCATCATATATAGGTTTGTTAAGTGAAATATAGGAATTCAACGGAATATGCTTTTGTCTTGTAGCTGTCTTAATGGCTGTAATTATCTGCCTTGTGATACAAAGTTCAGCAAATGCTCGAAAAGAAGAAAGTTTATCATTTTTAAAATCCCTGATTGCTTTATATAATCCTATCATTCCCTCTTGTACGATATCTTCTCTGTCGGCACCTATTAAAAAATAAGATCTGGCTTTTGCCCTGACAAAATTTTTATATTTATTTATAATAAATTCCAAGGCCTCTTTATCACCGTCTTTGGCTGTTGCAACAAGTTCCTCATCCAACATAGTTTCATAACAAAGTATCTCGATGCTTTTCGCATTTGCCTCCACTATATCCCCCCCAAGTTGTTTATCCAAACCATTTATATTATACATGCTCTAAAATCTTATTTCAAGTAAAGATATTGTCGTTTCTTGCTTTAGGTCTTCCGTCTTCTAATTTCTTCTAATTTTTTAAACACCTCCTCGTCAATTTGTTCTTCTAATAGGTTCCTTTTATCTTCTATAATATTAATATAGTGCCTGTCCATATTTAGACCGGCGTTTTGCACCTCATTTTCCAATTCACGCGCCGATATCCTTGAGCCGCCAAGCCCCAAAACAACCATCTGCTCTAAAGAATCGGAGGTGGCAACCCTGATTATTGTGTTTTCATCTGCATTTTCAGAAACAAACCTTTCAATATAATTATCGGCGCTTTCGTATTCTTTTGTGTATACCACATGAAGCCCGTCATGTGTTTCATGTTTCTCCATACTGTTTTTTACATAATGTGCATCAAAAACTACGATTATATTAATGCCTTTATAAGATTGATAGTTTGACATAATTTCCAAAAGTTTGATTCTTGCGCCATCAAAACTATGGACACTTTCTTCTTTTAAAACTTTCCAATTATTTATGATGTTATAGCCATCTATTAGAATATACTCCTTCAATTTAGTCACCCCATAGTTTAGTGAATGCTTTGTGCTTCTTCCTTTTTCTGTCTTTGTTTTACAATTTCAAACATCAATACGGCACCTGATACAGCTGCATTTAAAGAAGATACTTTGCCATTCATAGGGATGTTCACCAAATAATCGCAGCTTTCTTTTACCAATCGGCTCAATCCTTTACCTTCACTG
>JAAYKT010000254.1 GCA_012522255.1 Clostridiales bacterium | reverse complement strand
TCAACCATCCAATTATCCCAGCCCATATACCTCCACCTATGGCACCCGCCAAAAGTGTAATAGTTACGTGCAAGATAGGTGGCAACCCGTTAAAAGCCCAACCTGCCCATAGTGAGGTAACCCCGCCAATGATAAACTGGCCTTCAGCACCTATATTGAAAAGCCCGCATCTAAATGCAAAAGCAATTGAAAGCCCCGTCAGTATCAACGTTGTGGTTGTTACCAAAGTCTCGCCGAATTTGTTTAAATCACCCAAACTGCCTGTAAATAAAGCCTTAAATGCAACAATTGGATCCTTACCGAAAGCATATACAAGTAAACCGGCAGCAACAAAAGAAAATACAATCGCTATGACAGGATACATTATCTCTTTTAAAACATTGAATATATCATTCTTCAACTCATTATCTATCTTTTTCATATGCATCCCTCCTAATGGCTGACCGACTGTTCGCCGCCGGCCATCATTATACCAAGTTGGATTTCCGTTGCATCCTTAGCATCCACTATGCCTACAATTTTTCCATCATACATAACAGCTATTCTATCAGACAACGAAAGTATTTCATCCAATTCCAAAGATACCAATAGTATACCTTTGCCTTTATCCCTTTGCTCCAAAAGCCTTTTATGAACATATTCAATAGCACCGACATCCAATCCCCTTGTTGGCTGAGACGCAACGAGCAAACTCGGCTCTCTGTCAAATTCCCTTGCTATAATGAGTTTTTGCTGGTTACCGCCGGATAGTGCTTTTGCATAAACTTTTTCACTTGGTGTCCTCACATCGAACTCTTTTATAAGTCTTTTACTATATTCTCGTATTTTTTTATAATCAAGGCCTAATCTTTTTTTAAAAACTTTATTCCTGTGGTCCCCAAGTATGGCATTTTCTGAAAGTGAAAAGCTTAATATGAGGCCTCTGTTATGCCTGTCTTCAGGAATATAACCGATACCTGCTTCTATTATCTCTTTGGGGCTTTTATTTGTTATGTCCTCATTATTTATAATAAGTTCGCCTTCTGTGGCCTTCCTTAACCCGGTAATGGTTTGAACCAGTTCATTCTGACCATTCCCGTCCACACCTGCTATACCTAAGATTTCTCCGCTTTTAACCTCAAAACTTACACCTTTAACTGCTTCAAGACCCCTATTGTCCATAGCTTTGACTCCATTTACCCGAAGTACGCTATCTCCAAGCTTTGCCTCCTTCTTTTCTACATTCAAATTGACTTTTCTACCAACCATTTTTTCTGCAAGCTCTTCTATATTTGTCTCCGAAGTCTCCAATGTATCTATTACCTTACCTCTTCTTATTATGGTTACAACATCACTCATAGACATTACTTCTTTGAGTTTATGAGTTATAAGTATTATAGACTTGCCTTCCTTTACAAGGCTTTTTAATATAATGCCCAGTTCTTCTATCTCCTGAGGTGTAAGAACAGCCGTAGGTTCATCCAATATCAATATCTCTGCCCCTCTGTATAAAGTCTTCAGGATTTCTACTCTTTGTTGCATCCCAACGGAAATATCCTGAATTTTTGCATAAGGGTCTACATGTAGTTCATATTTGTTTGAAAGCTCTTTTACATCCTTTATGGCTTTATCCAAATCCAACATTAAGCCTTTTTTCGGTTCCGAACCCAACACAATATTTTCTGCTACCGTAAAAGGTGGTACAAGCATGAAATGTTGGTGTACCATTCCTATTCCCAAAGAGATAGCCACATTAGGGTTACTTATTTTAACTTCCTTCCCTTTGACAAATATTTCACCTTCATCCGGTGTATAAAGGCCATACAAAATATTCATGAGAGTGGACTTCCCCGCCCCATTTTCTCCCAAAAGAACATGAATCTCGCCTTTTTTTATTTCAAGGTCAATATTATCGTTTGCCCTTACACCGGGAAAAGATTTACCTATTCCTTTCATTTCAATAACAAAAGACAAATATTTTCCCACCTTTCCGGCTTGTACTTTTCATATTTAAAATAAAAGCTAGAGGCTTGCGCATCTAGCTCTTACTCTACTAATCACAATCTATTTGATTTCAAAAGGTTTGAAATCCTTTAATTCTTCTCTCGTTGCCGGTACAACCAAAGTTCCGTCATTGATGGCAGCCTTATATTTATCAGTCTCCGCCGCAAGTGCTGCCGATACGTTTTTACCACCATCGCTGTATCCAACACCCTCTTCTTTCAGACCTAATTCAAGAGCCTTATCCGCTCCGCCTTTAAAATCATTGTCTACATAAGACATTATAACTGTGTATGTAGCGGTATCAACTCTTTTTACCATGCTGCAAAGAACTTTATTCTTTGTAGATTCAGCTGATTGGTCCATATCAACTCCGATAGCCCAGAAATCTTTTTCATCGGCTGCCTGGATAACACCAATACCGCAAGCCCCTGAAGCGTGGAATATAACGTCAGCTTTTTGTTGGAACTGTGTCAATGCAACTTCCTTGCCTTTGTCCGGGTCGTCAAATGCACCTGTATAGTTGATTAGAACTTTTGCTTTAGGATTTGCAGACTTAACACCTGCAACAAATCCCGCTTCAAATCTATTGATTACCGGGAAATCCATCCCGCCAACAAAACCTATCACATTTGACTTAGTTGTCAAACCGGCTATCACACCTACCAAGAAAGATCCTTCATGTTCCTTAAAAGTAACAGACATAACGTTTGGTTTATCTACTACTTCGTCGATAAGTCCGAAAAGTTTATCAGGATATTGATCTGCGGAAGTGTTCATCGCATCTTCAAATAAGAAACCGACTGCCAAGGTAAGATCCACGGATTGTGCCATATTTCCAAGGTTCGGTGGATAATCATCCTGTTTTGTGGACTGTAAAAGTTTTGGTTCTACATCTAATTCTTTACCTGCTTTTTCAATCCCTGCCCAAGCACTGTCATTAAATGATTTGTCGCCTATTCCGCCAACGTCGGTAACCATACCGAAAGAGTATTTTGGTGCTTCCGGTTCAACGGGTGTTTCTTCTTCTTCACCTGGCCCCGGTGCCGGCTCGGCCGGTTTGGAACAGCCTGCAAACATAGCCAATATCATTACAAAGGCTAATAGTAAACATAAATTTTTTTTTGTCAACTGTATCTTCCCCCTTAAATTTTATTATTCTTATTATTTACACAGTCGATTATACTATTCTACATCTGTTGTAAAAATCCTGCTTATAAAACTTATTTGATATACCTGAACTGAGCATCAGAACCTGCTTCTATTACAGAAGCAGGCTCTATTTCAGCAAAGACAATCCAATGGTTTTTGTGTAATAAATTTATTATCAAATAACACGTCTACGGCTTTTTCGTAATCTTCATCCGCAGTGAGTATAATAGGTCCCGTGCATCCCATACCGCTTTCTGAGTAAAAACCCGCCTTTGCCAATGCAATAACAGCGTTATCAAGTTCCAATATGTCTACACCGGCAATGGATT
>JAAYKT010000253.1 GCA_012522255.1 Clostridiales bacterium | reverse complement strand
CAACGGTACTGTAGTACCCTTAAACATAATGAAAGAGGTATATGATATCGCAAAAAGTCATGATATACCTGTTCATTTAGACGGCGCAAGGCTTTTTAATGCTGCAGCATATTTAAATGTTGAACCATCCGACGTAGCGAAATATGCTGATTCGGTTATGTTCTGCCTATCCAAAGGACTTTGTGCCCCTGTGGGTTCCATGCTTGCAGGTACAAAAACATTTGTTGATAAGGCGAGAAGAAACAGAAAGATTTTGGGTGGCGCTATGAGGCAAGCGGGAATACTTGCAGCTGCCGGTATTATAGCATTGGAGGAAATGACAAAACGCTTAAAGGCTGACCATGAAAATGCAAGATATATGGCTGAAAGGCTTATGGAGATTAAAGGGATAGAATTAAATATTAATAGTGTACAAATTGATATGGTTTGGTTCCGGTTGAGTTCATCTATAATTGATCCTGATACGCTTGTAGATAAGCTTTTTGAAAAAAACATAAAAATAAATGGCCCCGAAGGCGGTCTTTACAGGTTTGTAACTAATAATGACGTAAGCAAAGAAGACATCGATTATGTCATGGAATGTATAAAGGAATTAATTTAAAATAAGCATGGGGTAAATCGGTACTTTTATAAAACTTATGGCATTTAGGGCGTAATTTATGCGCCCTTTTGTTTTTGTCTACGTAAAAGCATTATAAAAAAGGGACCCCCCAATACAGATGTCATAACGCCTACGGGAATCTCCTTTGGCTGTATGAGTATTCTGCCTGCCATGTCAGAAAGCATTAAAATACCTGAACCTAAAAGTGCTGAATACGGAATAAGCTTTTTGTGATCCGAGCCCCAGATAATTCTCACTATATGGGGTACTATTAGCCCCAAAAATCCTATAGTACCGCCTGTGGAAACAGCTGCCCCTACAACAACGGAACATATAACAAGAAGCATTATTTTTAGTCTTTCTATGTTTATACCAAGGTAATGAGCCGACTCCTCACCTAATAACATGATATTTAGTTCACGGGAAAAAAGGCTCAGAAAAATAATTCCCGGAATTATAAACAAAGAAGATACAATTAATTTATCCCAAGTTGATGAGGCTATACTGCCCATAGTCCAAAATATAATATGTTCAATTTGATTTCTGTTTAGCATCATCAAAAAAGAAATAATAGATGCCAGGAAATAGCTTACTGTGACTCCCGATAGCAGCAATGAATTAATTGAAATCCTGCTTTTTGTTTTTGACAATGTATAAACAAAAAATAAAGTTGTAACCGCTCCTATGAATGCAAATATTCCTGTTGTGCTATATCCGAGCATCCTGATATTGATGCCTGCAACAATAGATATTACGGCTCCCAAGGAAGCCCCGGCAGACATACCCAAAGTATAGGAGTCCACAAGAGGGTTTTTAAATATTCCCTGCATCACCGCTCCAACAACGGATAAACCGGCACCGATAATTGCGGCAATCAGCACCCTTGGGAATCTGATACCAATAAGAATAACCCGGTTATTCGATTCTTCTCCCATGAAGATAATCCTTATGGCTTCCTTTATGGGAATCCTTACCGCACCCATAGATAAAGCAGCGAGAAAAGACAACAGTAAAAAAATAATAATGGAAAGTAAGCATAGTATATCTTTAGATAACCTTTTTTTCTTTACCATATCATACACCGGATAACGTGAGCATATCAATAAGTTCGATTTGAGTGATTTCCCTCACGTTCTTTCTTTCTTTTACTTTTTCATAAATGTTTAATGCCATACCCATTGTAAAATCCCGTTCATCAAAATTATTGCCACTTAAAATATATAAATTTTTGTTTTCCAAGCCCGTCTCCAAAAGTATTGTTAAGTTTTTTATATTGGCATCGCTGTAATAAACAGGCGTAAGCACTATTATGTCCGCATCCATAATAAGTTTTTTATTTTTTTTATATGAATCATCCGATATTTCCACAAAAGGGATTTCTTCCGCTACATCTATCTGACATTCTTTTGAAACAGCCCAATCAGAATCGCCGATATTTAAAACCCCCGTTGAAATATTGAACCCGTTGGAATACAAAGCTCTGATTAATTCCTGGCCACTGCCGCCTCCGCATATAATATGTATTTTTTTCTCTTTCTTAGGTTTTTTGATACCGGATAGGGTGTATAGATAAGGTTTACCCGTCAATGGATTACCGTTAATATGTACATTTATATTAAAAACCTCAGCAATATTTTTTTTATTTAATACAGATTCCGGGGCTCCTTCATAAGCAATGTAGCCTTTGCTGAGCATCACAATATAATCACTGTAGGATGATGCCATGTTCAAATCATGCAAAACTGCTATTACCGTCAGTGACTCTGTAATGCTCATATTTTTTATTAAATCCAATATTTCTATCTGATGCTGTAAATCCAAATGGGATACGGGCTCGTCCAAAAGGAGAATTTTTGGTTCCTGCGCTAATGCCTGGGCTAATATTACCCTTTGCTTTTCTCCGCCGCTTAATTCATTAAACATTCTGTCGGATAACGTAAGTATGTTTGTATATAGCATTGCCCTTTCCGCAATCCTTACATCATCCAAGGTCTCGCCTTTTAATTTTTTTATATTAGGGTGCCTGCCCATCATCACAATGTCTTTTACTTTGAAATCAAATTCCAAAGCTGTGTTTTGCGGAACAAAGGAAATCTTCTTACTAACTTCTCTTCGTGGTTGTTTAAACAATTCTTCGGAGTCTAAAAGTATAACTCCTTTTTGTGGTTTAAGGTAAGTTGAAATGTTTTTAAGCAATGTACTTTTACCCGAACCGTTAGGGCCTATTATGGTGATAAAAGTACCGGACTTTATGTTCATATTAATATTTTTTAATACTTCTTTGCTGCCATATCTAAATGCCAAATCACTAATTTCCAATTGATATTTCATTTACTTACCTACTTTAAAATGTTATTTATAGCATCTGACATCTCCCGAACTCCCTGAACAATTCTTGGTCCCGGTCTGGATATAAGGTTATCGTCTTTCATAATATATATATGTCCCTTTTTAACGCAATCCAAGTTCTTTAGAATCGGATCTGCCATTATTTCTTCTTTGCTTATACCATCATCAGTAGCATGCCAGGCTACTATCAGTATATCGGGATTTTGTTTCAGAAATTCTTCTGTGCTGTAATGGGTCCAACCGATGATTTCTTCAGCTATGTTTAAAGCACCGGAAATTAAAATCACGTCATTTACGAATGTATCACTGCCTGTAGTAATCAACGGGTCCGTCCAGGCTACATAAAAAACTTTTGGTTTTTGCCCCGCATTTGTTTCACCTTTGATACTTTCTATTGT
>JAAYKT010000029.1 GCA_012522255.1 Clostridiales bacterium | reverse complement strand
ATTATGTAGAAACCTTTTACAATAAAATCAGGTTGCATTCGAAGCTCGGATATGATACCCCAGAAAACTATGAAAAATCAAGAAAATCAGCGTAACTGCGTGTCCGTTGGAGCTGGAGCAGGTCAAATTGTATATGAAACAATTCTTAACTCATTAAGTATAGCAGATGACAACGATAAGAAATTTGCTTAAACTATTGAGATTTTATCGAAGCAATGGTATAATATACCTGCGTGAAGTCGCAGGTATAAGCTGTTGTTTCTGAAACGAAAAGGAGGATTTTTCATGAAACAACAAGACTTTTACAATGTGGCTATATATTGCAGATTGTCAAAAGATGATGAATCACATGGGGAAAGTTCATCTATATCAACACAAAAGTCCATGCTTACAAAGTATGTGACGGACAATAATTGGCGTATCGTGGACTACTATATTGACGATGGAATAAGCGGGACAACTTTTGAACGTAGTGGTTTCAAGCGTATGCTTGACGATATTGAAGAGGGCAAAATCAATATGGTAATAACCAAAGACCTAAGTCGTTTAGGTAGAGATTACCTTAAAACAGGCTATTACACAGAGGTGTTTTTCCCGGAAAGTGATGTGCGTTACATAGCTTTGAATGATGGTATCGACACCCTCAATAGTGACAATGATATTGCCCCCTTTAAAAATATTCTGAACGAAATGTATGTGAAAGATATATCCAAAAAGATAAAATCTGCATACAAAGTGAGAATAGCGAGGGGCGAGTATCATGGAGCATTTGCACCATTCGGTTATGCCAAAGACCCAGACAATAAAGGTAAGCTAATTATTGACAAGGAAAGCTCTGAAACTGTAAAGCTAATTTTTAGCCTTGCGAAACAAGGCTTGGGTGCGGCAAGAATACGGAATGTGTTAATAGAGAAAAAACTACCCACACCATCTGCATACTTGAACAAGTTAAATCCCCAAAAATACTACACAAAAATGTATCAAAATGCTCCTGAAACATATTCTTTTCTATATGCTTAGGTTTGCGATATTTTGTGTTCCCAAAAGACTTTTGAATGTCTTCCCATATTGAACGTTCAATAATTGGATCATGCATATTCTCATGAATCTCCCAGTTTTCCTTTGGATTATCCAAGCGTTCTTTTAGTTTGAATGATTTGCTGTATGTTTTAAAATTGACAACATCCCCAACGTAAGACTGATTAGAAAGTATCTTTCTAACCATACTGGTATCCCAAAGATATTCGCCTCGAACAGCCCTCTTTGTAGGGTTTTTAAAACCTTTTCTCTGTGCATAAATTGATGGAATCAGAATTTTCTCACGCTTTAATATCTTAGCAATATCGTTAATACTTGTTCCGTCCTGCCGCAAAGAATAAATTTTCCGTATAACTTCTGCACCTTCAGGGTCAATTATCCACCTTTTTGGGTTAACGGTGTCATACATATATCCGAGCGGTGGACGCCCTATGGCATAGCCCTGTTTGCTCTTGGTTCGCATGGTGGAACGCATTTTTCGACTCATATCCTTTGCATACCATTCGTTCATGATATTCCGAAACGGAGTGAAATCATCCTCACCCTTTTCGCTGTCAACTCCGTCATTAACGGCGATTAGACGAACGTTGTGCATAGGGAAAGTCATTTCCGTAAGTTGTCCGACTTCTAAGTAATTTCTACCCAATCGAGACATCTTTATTTGACATAATAATTTTCTCCTCTCGCTTAATGGGTTGTAGGGCTTTGCCCTGCATAAAAAATGCCGATATTCAATCGGCTGTTTTCGGATTTGATATACAAATCCATTGCTCGTTATCATTAAAATTTTTTATAGTTCTCTACTTCTGGGCATGAAAAAAGGCAGAGGTTTTTCACTCAGCCTTTCGGTGGATATTCAGTTATAAATTAATTCTTTCAGAACCTGTTCTTCTGCCAAATGTTTTAAGTTATTCATATGTTGTACCCAGCCTATCTGATCCATAGACCTGCATGGCGCTGGATTAGAAGGATCATATCAATTATTGTGTCCTTTTACTGCTGCAAAAAAGGCTTCGATGTTTTCTATTGCAGTTAATGGTGGTATATCACATCCGGAGGATGGAATATAATTTTTATAACCCTTTGCTTTTATGAGCATTTTATTTGTTGCAATTGCAACTGACTGTGGCGTTCCGCCACGAAAATGCTCGGCAGGGCTTAGATTACCAAGTACAGGTATATCACTTGGTATTTTTTCTAAAATTCTGCCTATATCAACCGCATCACCAAAGTGGTAAGCTATTGCACCAATACCAATAATAGAATCAATAAGCGGAACAGTATTTCCACAGTTATGGTATATTACAATAAAGTTCTCATCTTGAACTGCATCAACTATTTTTTTAACGTATTTACTAGAAAACTCCTCGCAAATATCAGGTGATAAAAGTCCTGCCGCAGGCTCTGCAATAACAATTCCGTCAGCACCTGCCACCTTCATAGCAAGGGAATATTCCGTTATAAACTTAGTAGCTTTAGATAATACTATATGTGTAATTTCCGGTGCTATAAGGCATTTAACCATAATTTCCGTCATATCCATAAGCCTTCCGGAAAGTGAATATGGTCCGATTACTCCCGCTAAAATCGGTCTGTCTGTAATAAGCTTTTTGGCTATTTCAATAGCCTGTGTGCAAACTCCTGTGCGCCCATCGCCTACCTCGGGAACCTTTAAACCTTCTGCATCTTCCTTTGTTTCAACAATTGAACGGATAACCGTTGGTACTTCATCATCACTAAATTTTATTGTGCTTCCGAACGCCTCCGCTTCAACCGACAAATCCATAAGGCTAACAGATGCGGCACAGTCGAATTTATCTGCAATTACCTTCATACATTGTGCTTGGTTTTCCGCACTTACAATCATTTCCTTTACCGTCATATTAATAAGCTGTATACCGGGGAACGACAGTATCGGTAATGGTTTTTTATAGGGTGAATTTTTTAAATCCTCAATCCATTTATACATATTCATTTTAAGCACCATTAGCCTTTCAGGCTCACAAAATTAAAAAGAAAACTTGCACCTACGCACTTACCGTGAGCCGGATAAGGCGCAAAGATGGTGCTTTGCGCAAGTGCGTTTCGCCAAAGGCGAAAATTT
>JAAYKT010000252.1 GCA_012522255.1 Clostridiales bacterium | reverse complement strand
ATCCTTGTTCTTGCGAGGGCGCTAGATCCTTGCTTTGCTATTCCCTCCCTCGCCCTCGCCGCGTTCCCTTCTGCATTTGAATGCAGTTTGTCAAGGGCGGCGGTGTTCGTTAGAAATCATCCTAAAGTCCTCCTTTTAGGGCTTGACTTTTAATAGTTAGTCTTTCATAAACAAATTTAACACAAAAAAAGTTTAAATACAATATTATGTGGACAAACCTATATAACAGTTCATATAAAATAAATAGCAAAAAATTACCCATAATAACAATATGAATGATAGAATGAATATATAAAAAATATGGGAGGAAAAGGATGATAAATACAAATGATATTTTGGAATATATGAAAAAAGAAGCCTATAACCCTTTGTTATTTGAGGAATTGACTAATGCCTTAAAAATAGAAAAATCTGAGCATAACGAATTAAAGGCGCTTTTAAAAGATATGGAAGACGAAGGTCAAATAATTAAAACGAGAAAGAAACGTTTTGGTATACCGGAAAGAATGAATCTGATTGTCGGAAATATTCAAGGAAGTCAGAAAGGTTTTGGTTTTCTAATACCCGGAAACCCTGATATAAAAGATATCTACATACCCTCAACACAATTAAACGGTGCCATGCATAATGATAAAGTTATTGTCAGAATTACTTCAGGGGCAATAAATGAAAATAAAAGTGAAGGGGAAGTAATAAGGGTACTAAAAAGGGCTAATGAAAAAATTGTTGGTACTTTTGAAAAGAATGGAAGGTACGGTTTTGTAATAGCTGATGATCGTAAAATATACGAAGATATATTTATATCAAAAGAAGACAGCAATGAGGCAAAAGACGGATACAAAGTTATAGTCGAAATTACCAAGTGGCCTGAGGGACGTAGAAATCCGGAAGGGCGGATAATTGAAATTTTGGGTCATAAAGATGACATAGGAACTGATATCCTGTCAATTATCCGAAGGTATGACTTGCCGGAGAAATTTCCAAAAGAGGTTGAAACACAAGTACTGAAAATACCCGACGAAGTAGAAGAAAAATTAACCAGAAACAGAAAAGACCTTAGGAATGAGATAACTTTCACCATTGATGGGGAAGATGCCAAGGATTTAGATGATGCGGTATCATTAGAAATGCTGGATAACGGTAATTTTTATTTAGGTGTACATATAGCAGATGTAAGTCAGTATGTATTTGAAGGAAGTGCATTAGATAAGGAAGCTATAAAAAGAGGAACAAGTGTTTATCTGATTGACAGAGTCATTCCCATGCTACCAAAAGAACTGTCGAATGGAATATGCAGCTTGAATCCAAAAGTTGACAGGCTAACCCTTAGTTGCAGTATGGAAATAAATCAAAAAGGTAATGTAGAAAATTATAAAATTTATGAAAGTGTAATAAGTACAAAAGAAAGAATGACCTATAGTGACATAAATAAGATATTGGAAGACAATGATGAAGTACTGAAAGAAAAATATGATCACCTTTTGGATATTTTTAAAAACATGAAAGATTTAATGGAAGTATTATATAAAAAAAGAAAAGACAGAGGGAGTCTAAATTTTGAGTTTGATGAAACTAAAATTCTACTGGACAGTGAAGGAAGACCTATTGATATAAGGCCGTATGAACGGGGATTATCCGAGAAAATGATTGAAGAATTTATGATAGTATGTAATGAAACCATAGCAGAGCATATGTACTGGAAAGAGATGCCGCTGCTTTACAGGGTACATGAAGACCCGGATCCTGAAAAGATTAAAACATTAAATGAACTCATTCATAATTTTGGGTACAGTATAAAAGGAACAGATGAAGTACATCCAAAAGCCTTACAGCAACTTTTGGATAAAGTTAAAGGCAAAAAAGAAGAAAGGCTGATTAACACTCTACTTTTGAGGTCATTAAAAAAAGCAAGGTATGATGGTAATAGCTTGGGGCATTTTGGCCTTGCATCAAAATACTATTGCCATTTTACTGCTCCTATAAGGCGATATCCAGACTTGGCAGTTCACAGAATAATAAAGGAAGATATACATGGGAAATTGACAGGGGACAGGATTGCCATACTCAGAGGAAAGATACCGCCGATAGCCGTGCAATCATCATTAAGAGAAAGGGTTGCTGATGAAGCGGAGAGGGAGACAGAGGATTTGAAGAAAGCCGAGTACATGAAAGACAGGATAGATGAAGAATTTGATGGAATCGTATCCGGGGTAACGGCTTATGGAATGTATATTCAGTTGGGAAATACAGTAGAAGGTCTGGTACATGTAAGCAATATGGAAGATGACTACTATATATTCGATGGTGATAACCATTTGTTGATAGGAGAAAGAAAGAAAAAGATTTATCGGATAGGGGATAACGTAAAAATAAAAGTGCTAAGTGTAAATATAGCAAACAGGGAAATTGACTTTATATTAATTTAGAATAGGTTTAATAACGATCTGTTGTTAATCAATTAACTAAGTTGACATAACACCTAAAAACATGTTATTCTTTTTGAAAATAGTTCGACGAGGCTAAAGATGAATATATTGAAAAAGGTTATTGCATTAATAGTTTTAGTTACAGTTTTTTTTGTAAAATTAATAGCGCCACATGCTTGTGATATCATTCATACAGGCATTGTTGAAGCACAGGGCAGATTAGAGGAAAGAGAATGCGACAATGAAGAATTATATGCAACTGTAGAAAAAAGCTTAAGTATCATAATTCAAATTCCGGCGGATCAATCAAAGAATATACATGTTGTAGAAAGCTTTCTCAGGATTAAAGATGAGAGATTTGCAATTGCGAGTATAAAGCCATTGTATGAAGCTGATATTCTTAAGTTCAATAAAGACCTTTACGGGGATGGTCAAACTGCTTATTTTGTTATCGCAAAACCCGGGGGATTTGAAGCCGGGAGGGAAATGAATATAGCCGAAGTTACAATTAAGACAAAATTAAGCGACATAACAGATTTATCCGAGGTTGATGTTGATTTAATAATTATGCGCAATATCTATATAAATGATAAAGGTGAGCCTGAATACCAAAGTGAAACGGATTGTGATAAAAAGGTTGCAGTTCCTGAATGTGTATTCTGTGATGTTGTGGGAGACTTTAATGAAGATGGAAAGGTGACAGGCGCTGACCTTGCAATCAGTATGTCTTATTTGGGTGCAAGGCTCGGGGATTTTGATTGGTTCGTCAGCGGCGCACATCGGGCTGATATAAATGGAGATAATTCTGTGGATATAGAGGACTTAAGAAAAGTTGCATATCTTGCTGCCAATCCTAAAATCCATAGAACAGAGGAGCCGGTTGAAGAGTTGGAAGAAGTGCCACATGACGATTCGGATTCAGACTTTGGGGATGAAGCAAAAAACAGTGACGGCTCAGGTCATGGCGGGCATCCGGGTACAGATAATAGTGCTAATGACGATCACGATTCAGGCCATAGCGGGCATCCTTATAAGGTTCCAATTCATGATAGGGAAGCCCAACATCATGATGACAGCAAAGAACCCATTGACCCATTCGGGAGTGCGGGGAAACATTATGATGCGGAAATTGATGGGGTTGATTCAAAGAAAAACAGGATTAAATAATAAGAGTTTTAAAAGGTTTTGAATAGTAAAAGAGGAAGTAAAATATTCTCTCTTTTTTCGCGAATTCTTTTAAAATAAAGTTTTTATGAATAAAAGGACATACAAGACATAGGAGCACGTATACAATACAAGAAAATTATTACATTGCTGTTACAATTGTTATATGCTATACTGTGCAAGTTGACAATTGACTGCCGAGTTTATATAATTAGCTTACAGTTTCATATGGGTGGGAATAATATGGCAAGAGAAGGCATTAAAAGTATAGCACAAAATAAAAAAGCAAGACATGACTATTTTATAGAAGATACTTATGAAGCAGGCATAGAACTTTTCGGAACCGAGGTTAAGTCAATCAGGCAGGGAAAAGTTAATCTAAAAGATAGTTATGCGGGAATCTATAAAGGTGAAGTATATGCATATAATATGCATATAAGCCCATATGAAAAAGGAAATATTTTTAATAAAGATCCGATAAGAACAAGAAAACTTTTGTTAAACAGATTTGAAATAAATAAACTTATCGGTTATGTTCAACAAAAAGGATACACTCTGATTCCATTATCTATCTACTTGAAAGGCAGCTTAGTAAAAATTGAACTTGCAGTGGCAAAAGGAAAACAGCTCCATGATAAAAGGCAGGCCTTTGCAGAAAGAGATGCCAAAAGAGAAGTTGAGAGGGAATTCAGAGGGAAAAACTATTAACGGGGGCGTAATGGTTTCGACGGGGGTATCGAGGGCTGGAATAGCGAGCCGTGGCCCGGAGCCACGATAAAAGCCGGAAAAATAAATATAAACGCAGATAAAGAATTTGCATTTGCTGCCTAATTAGGGCAGCTCGTTCTACCTATAGTTCCCGCACTATAGGATAGGGCGTCATTTAGCGGGGAACGTCACTGCCAAAGCTTTGAGGCAGATGTCGCATTATGAAGCTACTGAAACTGTAAGGCTGTCAGCGGTCGTGCAGCGGAGGGAATGTTAAATCACTGACTGCGCTCGGAGAGATTTCAGTTTGAGGACTTTCGGACGTGGGTTCGATTCCCACCGCCTCCACCATACTTACAACTATAAAATGATACAATCTACATAATGACTGTAAGCATTGGATCAAGGGGTTTCCGGCAATTCTGGAAGCCGCTTAATATGTTTTATTGGGATTAATTTT
>JAAYKT010000251.1 GCA_012522255.1 Clostridiales bacterium | reverse complement strand
CATTAGGGTCCAGTGTTTTGTTGAAAAAAAGAACTGTCTCTGATTCTAAATAAGGCACGGATAAAACCAGGCCGGGTGGCGCATATTCTTTTGTCAAACCAAAAACAACATCAGGTTCACTGCTTAGAACCTCATTTATAGACTTATACAAATGATATTCAAAAACAAGTCCCGTCATATCAGATATTTCCCGGAGTACATTTACCGCTATTCCTTTAATATTTCCTTTGGAATCCAAATAATGAAGAGGTGCGCCCCCATCAATGGATGCTGCCTTTAAAACCTTTCCTTGAGACAAATATTCCGTCTCTTCCTTTGTAAAAGTAATACCGTCCGCGCTGACCGGCATAGCGATGCCTATAAAAATACAAGCTATAACAGCAAGTACCAAAACTTTTTTATTTAATATGCTTATTCTTATATGCTTTTTCATATCAGACTCCCCAAATAATCCTTTGTATAAATTTGTTTCCCAAACCAATTATATTGAAAAGTGACATTTCTATCAATCCTTTTGTATATTTCCACTTAATATAAGGATTATTACCATAATTTGTATGTTGCAAAGTGTGCAAAACCTGCAGCTATATTAGTAATTAGAATGGAAAAACAAAATATCAGTCCACAAACAACCCGTCCATTATCGTTTCTTTTATATGACTGTTTTCAAAATCTGTTTTATTCCCGTATAAGTGTACTACTATTTTTCCTTTTTGCATTATGATTTCATTTTTATCTTCTGTCATTGCAATATTATCAACATTCCAGGAAACCCTCATTGTTTCATCTAAGTTGACAGTTTTCTGAAAAAGCCTCATACCCTTCCACTTTATGCCTTCTCTTAATTCTGCAACTATACCATGAAATATTCTTTCGGCAAGGCGGGGATGAATTGTATTGTAGTATTTAATATTTATACTATCCCTCACTCCGTTGCTTTCCCATGTTTCTGTATAGCTATAGTGTTTAGGTACCATTGGGCTCGCGCCGGCATTAAACTCACTGTGTATAAGTACGCCCTGCTGTGAACTGTCTAATAGTTCTGTTATTGAGATGGCAGGGTACCCTTCCGGGACGGTATCATGCTTGTATCCGGAGTCTATATTAAACCTTCCGAATATGGAATTGGCAATGGCTGATACAAACAGTACACCCAATATGGCAAAAGTAACATATAGAACACTGTCTTTTTTATCTTTAGATTTTTTCTTAATAAAAAATCTCAGGATCAATCCGGTTGCTATTCCTAAAGTCGGGCCCGTTAAGGACAGTGCTATGGCTCCGGGCCTGAAAAAAGAATCAGCAATAAATGCCAACGCTATTAGTATAAAAATTATAAGGGTTGAGCCATGAATTACCTTCATCCGTTTTCTTGCATCTTCCAACGTAGGTTTTTCTATGGGGAGACCTCTTTCAATATTACGTCTGGCCTTTAGCATACGCGCCAACCCATAAATAACCGGGGCAATAACACTTACAAGCATCAAAGGAAACAAGATACCCGCAACCCCAACAAAACTCAACATAAATCTATACTTTGTGGGGAAATATAATATCATTAATCTAATTGAGATAACAGTAACAAAAATAACACTGATGATTTCCCACTTTCCAAGGGTTGACCTGACAATCTTTTGCTCTAAGTCATCATCTGTTTGCAGGGGTGTTGGACTTTCTCCCTCTTCAGCGTAGAAAAATTGGAGAAAATCTTTGGATGTTATAAAGTTCCAGCCGGATTCCTTACATAGATTTCTGTACTCTTCTGCATCCTTAGTATTTTCCGGTGTAAGGGGACCGCCTTCTTTAAACACATCCACATAGAATTTAAGTTTTTTGGGTTCCATTGCTCTGAATTTGGCAGTCCATACACCAACCTTTTCAAGCATCCAGCCCTTTTCGGACATTTCTTCCAAATAGGTTTCCATAGCTTTATAATCAAGTGATAAGAAACCCCAGAACACCCTTTTAGTTTTATTCATTCTATTTTCCCCCTTTCAAAAAGCCGCTTGCCATCTTCAATTAGTATCAATAGTCTTTGGTATTCTTCCTGTAAAATATCCAAACCTTTTTCGGTTATAACATATATTTTTCTTCTGTCTTCCTCTCTTAGTTGCCTTATGATACCCTCTTCTTCAAATCTGGACAAAAGATTATATAGAGTTCCTGCACCAATCTTTACCCTGCCTTCTGTAGTCTTATCAACTTCCTGCATTATGCTGTATCCATGATTTGGCTCTAACAAAATAAGTAGTATGTAATACATTTGCTCCGTAAGTGTTTTTAATTGTTCCCTAGCCATAAAAGTCCCTCCAAAAAAGTATATCAATAATAGATATATCTATTATTGATATAGTAATCTTTTTATAGATGTTTGTCAATAGGCTAAAAGTTATTATCCCGCATATATTCCATCCACGGCTAATTCCCTAATCCAGAGAAACTTTTTCATATATATGTTTATGCCGGATTTATGAGGTTTGACATCCTTGGCCAGGTATATATG
>JAAYKT010000250.1 GCA_012522255.1 Clostridiales bacterium | reverse complement strand
GTAAAGTTACAATGAAACTTTGAGGTGATATTAAATCAGATAATGTTTTGTCACCCGGAAGTATACAGAATCATTAGCAAACGTATAACCCCCATGTACTTTATAACTTAACCCCGGTTACAGTCATGATTATGTGGACATAACTTGCATTAAACGTGTAATAATATGCCAATTAATGATCTGAAAAAGGAGGTATTCGTAATGAGTAATCGAGTTGTCAGTATTGTTCTTGTTCTTATATTAATGGTAATGGTATCTACATATACTTTTGCTGAATCGTATGAAGTTCAGGACATTGATTTTATACAAAACACAACTGCCAGAGATAGGGGGATATTATTAGATAATACCTTTTTATTTAATAAACTTGTCGGTAAAAAAGTAGCAGGAATGAATACAGAAAGGGCAGAAATTGAAAATACAGAATTGAGCTTCGCTTTTAAGAAAAATGAAGTCTGCATAAAATCTAAAATTAAATTCAGTGATGCAGTATATGAAGTAAATCTAAGTGGGATTCCATATTTTGATGAATATTTGGGAAAAGAAGATCAGAAAATCATGCTGGACTTATCTGGTTGCACGGATATTTGCATTTTACTGATGAATGTTTATAATGGCAAAAACCCGGTAGAATTCATGGATTTCAAAATACCATCAGAGAGTAAGCCAATATATTATTTTCTTGCTGAAAACTCTAAAACAGGGGAAAACAAATTTATATACGGATACATTGATGAAACGATATTCAGACAGCTAATAAAAACAGCAAAACATAATACTCTGAAAAGTAACAGCAGTGAAAGTGAGCTGTATCCAAAGCTCTATAATTTCTGGGTTAAGTCAAAAAATACAGTAGAAGAGTATAAGAAAAGAGCATCAAGCAACAGTGGAAAAATCTCATCTGCATACTTTATTGATGCTTACGCTTCATCAGATAATGACGCCTATTACTCAACACCTGATTTATCATCTTCGTATAGCTATAATAATAAACTAGAATGGATCCGACTAATAGAAGACTTAGGTGCTGCCGGATATAATGGGGTTAACCCCGACAATTATAATTTACCATCCTATATTCTCAAGGCTGATAGTCTTAATGGTGCTTATGAAAAATGGTACCACATTAACAGTTACAATAATTATAGTTTAGCAGCATTTGTTATAGATATGGCCAGTGCTTATGAAATTAATTTATGTTTGATGGACGTTGATGCCTACTTTGGAAACTGGATTGACGATCAAATAGACTATAATTTCTCATTCGGCCTTAATAATAATCTTAATGGCAATTTGCGTTGTGTTTATGATGAAAATACAAATAGATTAATTAAAATATCAAATAGTGGTTTATACTACAAAAATGTCAAAGCAGGAGTAGGAAAAGTTAATAATAATGAAAGTAATCCATACGATACCAATTGTATAAATCAGGCACGGGTACTCATTATTGCTAGAACAAGCGCAAATGATAACTCTACTGTATATAATATCTGGAACAACATCAAGCCATTGGCAGGATATGTCCCATATGGGAAGTATGCAAGTACTGTTTTTTCCTATTTAATACAAGCACCAGGTACTGTAAGTAATTCTTATAATATATATTCATACGGCCCTGATTATTTATACCAAAAGAACAATTATAACCAAATTCATATAAATCAGGTTGGAGATACAGGTTCTTATGTGCTTAGTAAAGTAGGTGATAAAGTACGTGTTGAGGTTGATATTGATACTTACTATAGTTACACGCTTATAGGATATTGGCAATATTCATATACGGTATATTGCTGGTAATTAATGAATAAATTAAGAGTGTTAAGCTTATTCTTTAAGAAATAAGGAGGGAGAAACGAATAGTATACTTTTATGTATACTATTCGTTTCAGTCAAATGAATGTTACGAGAAAATCATCAAAAATCATACTTTTAGGGGTATTGTTGCTTGTTATAGCTACCATTGCGTTTGTTCTTACTAATAAAGCGCAAAGTATTTATCATATCAGTTCCAGGGAATGCTTTTTCGCTGATGATACAGCAGGCTCTGATTTAGCCGGTTCAATAAAAAAAGCAATGGAAATATCTCAGGCAGGTGAAAACAAAGGTTATGGGCATGGTGTATCGGTAACTCAAAAAAACGGTGGTTCTTCCACAACCGCGCTTTCAGAAAAAAGCAGCAATAATTATATGCTGACGGATACTGATAAAGAGAATTTAAGGAAGTATCTTTTAGAAGTAAACGAAAACAGGCATACCGGTATAATTCTATCCGAAGACATTTTATACATTGTTTATATAGAAAAAGAGAAAAACCAGTCCTTTAGGTTTGTAGTCAGGCCTGTTTACTTCAGCGTATCCTCTTCAGACGAACTTTCCGGATTGTTTACATTCCGGAAAAACCCGGAGGATGTAGTTCCGAAAGAGTTGATCCGGGATCACGGAAATTCACCGAATTCAGTATACAGCATTTGCTTTCATCGTTTTATTGAACCTACCATCTGTTTTCAATACTCATTGCAGGAAGAGACAATCAGGCCTTGTTCGCGTGTAAGAAGAATAGACATAGACGAAGTTGAAACAGAAATAAATGCAGAAACAGCAAACTACTGGGCACGTACATATTTAACCAGCATGCCTTATAATAAGGATTACAGTGAATATGTTGATAACCTGACTTTGTCTGTGTCCGACAATGTTTCTGAGATTAGAGGAAACTGGTACATTTATGATATTACAATACTGGAAAAATCAACAGACTATATACATTTGCCTGAAAAAGGTCAGATTAAAGCAAAATCAGCATTTTCGGTAAACCAGGAAATCGAAAGTTTTGAATATACAACTGAAGTTGTGACACCAAATATCTACAAGGCTCCATCTTATACTTTGAATTTTAAAGTTTCAATAAGATAATTGCTGAACAGGATTCCCTGATCGCAACCAGCAGATGCCCTTTGCTGTTGTTCACATATATATGCTCCTTTACAGACTGAGCATACCATGAACACCAGCCTGTGGTTATCATACAGCCTCATTCATTAAGAATACGGTTCTCACGTGTTTACTCAAAACAACACGGAAGAGCCTTTCTTGCTTAAGGATCAATACTTGCAGAAAT
>JAAYKT010000249.1 GCA_012522255.1 Clostridiales bacterium | reverse complement strand
TCTTCGCTGTGCTCAGAATGACAATGCATATGGCACTCAGAATGACATTCCTAAGTTCAGAATGACAGTGCATATGGCGCTCAGAATGACAGTGTAGGAAGATTCTTCGCTGCGCTCAGAATGACAGTGTATAGGGACAAAAGATTCTTCGCTGCGCTCAGAATGACATTATGTAGGGACACGAGATTCTTCGCTTCGCTCAGAATGACAACGTCTCTCCCTTCAATGATCCCTATAAATATATTCAATTTTCGGCCATCACCCCCCAAAATTTATTGAATGTTTTAAGAATGATTACATTGCGTTTACCATGTCAAACATGGGTAATGCTATTGCCAAGACTATGAAGCCTACGATGGATGCCATAACAAGGATCATTACAGGCTGCATCATCTCCGTCATTTTCGCCATAGCTGTCTCTACTTCTTCGTCATAGAAGTCTGCAGTCCTGATAAGAATATCATCCAATGCACCGGATTCTTCACCTATCTTTACCATGGAGTCTACCATGGGAGGAAATATTGATGTATCTTTTATAGTCCTTGAAAGGGGTACGCCCTTACGAACCTCTTCTTTGGCTGTGCTGAGCTTTTTGCCTATGTATTCATTGCCTATTACCCTTGACACTATATCCATTCCCTGGAGTAAAGGAATCCCACTTGCGAAAAGAGTGGATAAGGTTCTTGTAAATCTTGATGTGGCCACTTTGATATTTGTTGTCTTAACTACAGGTATTTTAAGTTTGATAATATCATATTGCATTCTGCCAGCTGTTGTATTTCCATAAAACTTGAATCCAAATATCAGGCCTGCGGCACCTGCAATATACAGATACCATTTTTCCTGCATGGAATTGCTGATAGCCATGAGAGCCCTGGTGGGCCCCGGCAACTCTACACCGCTGCTTTCAAACATTCCAATGAAGGTAGGCATTACAAATACCATGAGGAATACTACAACCCCGGTGGCTGCCACGGCAAGAACCATAGGGTATACCATGGCTCCTTTGACTTTGTTCTCCAATTTAAATTCCTTTTCATAGTGGCTTGCCATACGGTCCATTATGGTATCAAGGTTACCGCTGGCCTCCCCCGCTTCCACCATGCTTATGAGTATAGACGGAAATACCTTGTGATTGTTCTTCATGGATTCTGAAAGGGACATACCCTTTTGAACACTGTTGAAAAGATCTTCTATGGCTTTTCTCATCTTTTTATTCTCCGTCTGTTTCTCCAATATATCAAGGGCCTTTACTATACTGACACCGGCGTTCAGCATGGTATAGAACTGCCGGCAGAAAATCCCCAAATCTTTTTTCTTAACTTTGCCAAAACTTATATTGTAGCTGGCTCCGCTGTCTCTTGTTTCTTCAATGGATATAGGCATATGATTGCTGCCTCGGAGCATTTCTACAACTTCATGCTCTGTGGTAGCTTCAAATACACCCTCTATTATCTGTCCCGTATCCGTTATTGCTTTATATTTGAACTGCATGGTATCACCGCCACTTAATTAAAATACAAAATTCTTTAATATATCCGGGCTGGAGGCCTGAGTTATGAGCAATTCTTTGGTAATAAGGCCTCTTCTGTATATATCCAACAAAGAGGTATCCAAGGTCTGCATACCGAACTTGGCTCCCGTCTGTACCGCCGTGTCTATCTGATGGGTTTTATCCTCTCTGATCAGGTTCCTTATAGCCGACGTGGCTATCATTATTTCAAAGGCTGCCACTCTCCCATTATCATCCGCCTTTGGTAAAAGCTGTTGGGATACTATACCCTGAAGCACAGATGAAAACTGAATGCGTACTTGCTGCTGCTGATGGGGCGGGAATACATCTATGATCCTGTCCACGGTCTTGGCTGCCCCCAATGTATGTAATGTGGAAAGTACCAAGTGTCCTGTTTCTGCAGCCGTTAGGGCTATACCTATGGTCTCTAAGTCCCTCATCTCACCTACCAATATAACGTCCGGATCCTGCCGGAGAGCTGCACGAAGGCTGCTGGAGAAATTCAAGGAGTCGTTGCCTATTTCCCTCTGGTTCACTATGCTTTTTTTGTGTCTGTGCAAATATTCAATGGGGTCTTCCAATGTGAGTATATGATAATTCTTCTCTGTGTTTATAAGGTCTATCATTGATGCAAGGGTAGTGGATTTACCGCTTCCCGTGGGGCCTGTGACGAGTATCAGACCTCTTGGGAGCATTGCAAGATCCTTCACTATGCCGGGCAATCCCAAATCCTCTATGGAGGGGATATTCAAAGGTATTATCCTTATTGCCAAAGCGAAGCTGCCTCTTTGTTTGTAAATGTTGATTCTGAATCTCCCTTTTCCCGGCGAGGAAAAGGATGTGTCCAATTCACCTTTGTCAACCAAATCTTTAAATTGTCTCTCGTTTAGTATTCCTTTTACTATGGCTTCCGTGTTATCGGGTTTTATCATAGTATCATTTATTTTAATCAGTCTGCCGTTTATTCGATAAATGATGGGCACTCCAACTGTTATATGTATGTCAGATGCATTCTTCTCTATACCGTCCATGACGAGTTTCATAAAGTCCAAAATACTGTACCTCCTATTCAGCCGTGTAACCTATTTTGAGAACTTCCTCTACGGAAGTTATTCCTGATAACGCCAAATCTACTGCACTTGCAAATAATGTTTTCATGCCGTTTTTTACTGCGGCTTCTTCTATTTCGTCTGTAGTGGCTTCTTTGTCTATGAGCCTTCTGATGTCACGATCTATATACATTACCTCGTGAACAGGTATCCTTCCTCTGTAGCCTTTTATGCATTTATTGCATCCGTTAGGTTTATACAGCGTCAGGCTGCGCCCGTTATTAAGACCCAATGCTTTTTTGCATTCCTCACTTGCCTCATAGGCTATTTTGCAACTGGGACAAAGCCTTTTGACCAATCTTTGAGATACTATCCCCACCACCGATGAGGATACCAAATAAGGTTCTATACCCATATCAACAAGCCTTACAACTGTTGATGCCGTGTCGTTTGTATGCAATGTGGATAGTACCAAGTGACCTGTTATTGCTGCTCTTATGGCTATTTCCGCTGTTTCTGAGTCTCTTATCTCTCCTATCATGATGATGTCCGGGTCCTGTCTCAGTATTGATCGTAGACCGCTTGCAAAGGTGAGGCCTGCTTTGACATTTACCTGGACCTGGTTAATCCCATGAAGCTTATACTCCACCGGATCTTCAACAGTTATAATGTTTTTCTCTTCTTTGTTTATGTCCTTAAGTACTGCATACAAGGTTGTCGTCTTGCCGCTGCCGGTAGGTCCTGTGACAAGGACAATGCCGTAAGGCTGTTTTATTATTTTATTAAATGTATCCAAATCATGTTCAGAAAATCCCAAATCCTCTTTATTAAAATCAAACCCATCTCTGTCCAAAAGTCTTATAACTACTTTTTCGCCATAGACCGTAGGTAAAGTGGATATCCTCATGTCTATTTCTTTGCCGTCTATTTCGGTTTCTATCCTGCCGTCCTGGGGTATTCGCCTTTCGGCAATATCCATCTTACCCATTATTTTTATTCTTGTTACTATTGCCATATGACTTCTTCGCGAAAAAGTCATTATTTCCTGCAGGTCTCCGTCAATTCTTATCCTGACTCTGATACTTTTTTCGAATGGTTCTATATGTATATCGCTGGATTTCATCAAGATAGCTTGGCTTATTATTGAATTTACCAATTTTACCACAGGGGCACTATGAACATTTGACAGATCTTCTTCATCCAGATCATCTATACTTGAAGTTGTAAAAGCCTCTTCGAATTCTGCTACAACCTTTTTTGTGCCTTCTTTGCTGTAGTATCTGTTTATGGATCTTTGTATTACAGACTTTGTGGACAGTACTATTTTTATCTTTCTGTTTGTTGAAAGCTTTATATCATCTATGGCAAATACATTGAGAGGGTCACTCATGGCTACCACGAGCCTGTCGTCTTCTATATCTATGGGTATCAAATCGTATTTCCTTGCAATGTTTTCTGCAACCAGTGCCACTGCTTTTGTATTTATTTTATAGTTGCCCAAATCAATTGAGGGTATTTTTAATTGACTTTCAAGGGCTTCCAGTATGTCTTCTTCTTTTAAATAGCCACTGTCTATAAGGGCTTCGCCCAGTCTTTTTGTTTTTATTTCTTTTTGTGTGCTTAAAGCTTTTTCCAACTGGGTTACACTGATTTTACCTGCATTTACTAAAATATCGCCAAGCCGCAGATTTTTCCTCATGAATTAGACCTCACTTACATTAAAATTTCATCATGTTCTCATATGTGCGATATATGTTACTCTATGTTAATGTACAGCTTGTCTTTAGAATAACACATAATAATTCAAATAAAAACAAGAATTTTCCCCCTTTATACAACAAAAACCAACTATTTTTTTAGTCGGTTGTGCCATAACGTCCCTATGGTTTAGGCCGCCCATATGTAACCATAGTTCATCCGCCCTTTCTCACCTCAATTTTACTATGTAACTATTGAAAATACAAGCTTTATTTTAATTTATGTCGAATTTTGGCTAACGACTTTTATATCCTTGGTTTTACTTACTAAAATTGTTCCTTTTTAGCACTAAAGCTTCTGCCATCCTCATTAGTCTTGTCCAAAAGAACTCTTTGGAACTTATTGGATCAACCAATATGGTATATAAGCCCAAAATGTTTCCACCTAATATATCCGTAAAAATCTGGTCACCTATTACGGCAGTATTTGATGCATAAATATTCATGATTTTCATGGCTTTTTTATAAGAATACTTCCATGGTTTACACGCATTGCATACAGCCGGCAGCCTCAAATCTTTGTTAAGTCTTGCCACTCTTTTTTTTGTACTGTTGGACAGTATGCCGATATTAAAACCTTTTTTCCGTAAATCTTTGATAAAAGCCTTGGTCTTTTCGTCCAGATCTCTCGCATCCCATGCTACCAAAGTATTATCTATATCAATAATAATGCCTTTGATATTATTTTTCTTTAACAAATCAGTGTCCAATTGATATACCGTTTTTATATGTATCTTAGGCTTTAACAACTCCGGCATTTTTGCACCTCAGCTTCCATTACAAAGCTCTTTGCTCAGTTTTTTTATGGCGCGCTTTTCTATTCTTGATACGTAGGACCTGGATATACCCATCATTTGGGCTATCTCCCTTTGGGTTTTACAGACACCGTTAATGAGTCCATACCTCAATTCTATTATACATCTCTCTCTGTCTTTTAACGCCTTTTCCATCATTTTATAAAGCTTTTTTACTTGTATTTTTAATTCAACCTTATCAAGTATCTCGTCACAATCGCTGCCAAGTATATCCAATAGGGATATTTCATTGCCTTCTTTGTCAACCCCTATGGGTTCATGTATGGATACTTCGGATTTTAATTTTTTGGATGCTCTTATGGTCATGAGAATCTCATTTTCAATACATCTGGCGGCGTAGGTGGCAAGTCTTGTGCCTTTTTCTCCGTCATAGGTTACTATAGCTTTGATAAGTCCGATTGTACCGATGGATATAAGATCATCGCTGTCCTTACCCGATCCATACTTTTTAACAATATGGGCAACCAATCTGAGGTTTCTCTCTATAAGAATATTTTTCGCATCTTCGTCACCTTGATTATATCTTTCTAAGTAGTATTCTTCTTCTTTGGATGTTAAAGGTTGTGGAAATGAATTCGTACTTTGAATGTAACCGAATAACAGTATTATATCACTCATGGTTTGGGTAATCAAAGCGCTTATAAGAAATAACATAGTACGACACCTCCAATTTTTAAGCCATCTTTAATACTATGTTCTTATAATGTTTTTTGTGTATGTCTATCTCTTTATCTTATAGAGTATTTCCTCCGCCACTTCTTTAAAAATAGGTGCAGCGTAGCTGCCTCCCGATTTGCCATCATTGATGAATACTGTTATAGCGTATTGTGGTTCGATAGAAGGGATAAAACCGGAAAACCATCCGTGAGTTACTTTGCCAAAGTTTATACCGGTCTCGGCGGTTCCTGTTTTGCCGCTGCTGCCACCTAATTCATCTATATTTGCCGCCTTTCCCGTACCTTGGATTGTCACTCGCCTAAGCATTTCTTTTAGAACAAAAGCAGTGGACGATGAAATAACCGTCTTTGGCTTTATCTTCTCTATTTTTTTTATTGTTACGCCATCATCATTTATGAGCTCATCGACAAGTCTTGGGTTCATGCTTATTCCATTATTTGCAATAGTAGCCATCATAGAGGTTACCTGCAGAGGGGTTACTTGTATTTTGCCTTGGCCGATGGAAATATTTGCGATGCCTTCTTCTTTTGGTTTTGGTATATAGCCCGGTTTTTCTTCGAAAAGTTCAAAGCAGAGTTTTTCCCCAAAACCGAATTTTTTTGCCATATCCAATATGGCTTCTTCCCCTATTTCCATGCCTATTTTTACAAAGGCTGTGTTGCAAGACAGAGCAAAAGCATCCTGTATGGTCAGTTCTTTGTTTTCGTGGGTTTTGTGAGTGGAGCATTGGATGGTTATATTGCCGATGTCTATGCTTCCTTTGCAAAGATATTTTTTGAATATATCAAAGTTTTCATTTTCCAGTGCTGCCGCTGTTACAACGGTTTTGAATACGGAGCCCAGATCATAGGCCCATACACCTTTGTTTATGAGTTCTTCACCGTGGCTGTATATATAGTTTTGCACGTTGTTTTGGTCAAAATCGGGGTAGCTGGACATGGCAAGGATGTCTCCGGTTTTTATGTCCATGACTATGATGGAGCCGTTCAGGTTATATTTTTTGAGTATGTCTTCCGTTATTTTCTGTATATGATAATCCAATGTGAGTTTGATACTCAGCTTGCCCAGGTTTCCCTCCACTTTTCTGAAGCCCAGCCCCGGTATTATGTTTTTGCTGCTGTCAACGACGGCGATGACACCGCTGTTGCCACCGGTTAAGTAGCTGTCCATGCTTTTTTCGATGCCCATTTCGCCTTTTTTATCTGCCTTACTGATATAACCGATTAAATGCCGGCATAGGGATGATTCGGAGTATCTTTGTTTTTTTTCAATGATTATTACACCCTTTAGTTTTCCTTTTTCTATGGTGTCAAAATATTCGTTTTCTTCACTGGTATACAAAAACTCAAGGGGCTTTTTGGCTGCTTTTATCCTGTTTGATATATATTCGGGTGACAGTCCGGTGGCCTTGGATATGAGGGCAGATGTATTGGTTATGTCCTGTATGTAGGCAGGGTAAATTATTATGTATTTCTTTTTCTCCCTTGCGGTAAAGGGTATGAGGTTCCTGTCATAGATATTGCCTCTGTCCGTGCCCAAAGAGATGTTCATCAGTCTTTGTTGTACGGCTTTTTTGCTGTAGTCCTGGGATTTTACCACTTGAATGAAGAATAATCTTATGATAAGGAGAAAAATAATAAATATAAGGAAAATGCCTGCTATGAGGGCTCTTTTTATATTGGTGTAGGATAGTTCGTCCATTATAAAACCTCCGATAATGGTATTATAGACTTATTATTCGGAGGATATACGTGGGTTAAAGAACGGAGACGGAGAACAGAAAACGGAGAACGGAGAACAGAAAAAGGAGAAAATCCTCAAACAGAAATATTAGTATTTGATAAAGATTGCGTTGTGGAAAGGCTTAAGGTCTGTTAGCGAAATGGAGGAAAAGCGAAATCTGAGCACCGAATGGTCTTTTTTTGTGCAAATTAAATAATAATATCGTATAAATTTTGATTTCGCCCGTAATGAGCTTACAGACAATTAGCCTTGTAACTCAGCAATCATGTCAAATATAATAATCTGATGTTCTAAGTATTAAACAAACAATTGGGTCATGTCTTGAGGGTCAAAATTATTCGCTGTCACCCGGAATGACAATCACTACTCTCTCAATATCGATTTGACCTTTGTAACCATTATGTCGATGGCGACCTTGTTGTAGCCTCCTTCGGGAATTATGATATCGGCATATCGTTTTGTAGGCTCGATAAATTCGTTGTGCATAGGCTTTACCACTTCTATGTATTGCCTGATGACACTTTCGAGGCTTCTGCCTCTTTCTCTCATGTCTCGTGTAATTCTTCTTATGAGCCTAACATCTGCATCAGTATCAACAATGATCTTTATATCCAACAACTTTCGCAGATCCTGGCAGTCGAGAACCAATATCCCTTCCAATACAATGACCTCTGTGGGCTCCAATCTTATGGTATTCTTCTTTCTGTTATGAACGGTAAAATCGTATATAGGCTTGTCTAGGGGTTTGTAATCCATAAGCATCTTCAAGTGGCTGATAATAAGTTCCGTGTAACAGGCTAAGGGATGATCGTAATTGGTGTTTATCCTTTCGTCAAGCGACAAATGGCTTTCGGC
>JAAYKT010000248.1 GCA_012522255.1 Clostridiales bacterium | reverse complement strand
TATATATCCTTATCTGTTATAGGTGTCTTAAGCTTAGCGTACAGTTTCAACAATACGCTGATTATAGCGCTTTTTTTACTATTTCCAATTATATTATATTATTCATTGCGTAATGAAAGTGATTCAATATCGCTTATGTTACTAATATCCATTGGGATCTTACTAATATACCATGTTACAGCATGGGGTGACTTTATCAGACTAACGGACAACACTTATGAGATCCCTTTAGTGCAACAGGTAATTAGTGATGGGCACTGGGATCTTCAACAAATTGCACACAGGATCTGGCAATTGCCAGTGCTTATCTTGTTTCCAATCATCACGCTTAAACTCACGAGTGTTGACCTTTTTGCTGGGTATAAATTTATCTTCCCACTTATTGCGATGTTAATCCCTGTAGTACTCTACGCTGCCTATAAAAAGATTTTTGGTGGGGAAAACGCTTTACTATCGGGAACAATTTTTTTATCTCAACTTATTTTCTTCTCGTGGATTAGTGTTACATTAAAGATGATACTAACTGAACTTTTTTTGGCATTAATTCTACTGCTCATATTTAACTTTAAGATAACCTCCAATCAAACAATTTTGAATATCTTATATATCATGTGTTCATTAGGTCTCATATGCTCTCACTATGGGACTGCATTCATATTCATGTTTGCCTTAGCTGCATATATGGTTATTACAATGATTATGAAAATATATGCCCCGAAAATGACTTTTATAAATCCAATTAACCCCTTTGGGGCCCTCCTTTATATCCTCCTTTCAGTCGCTTGGTTTGTTTATACATCGATTGGTTCATCTGACAATACAGCATTTGGAGGTCTCACGACAGGTTTCGTGAGACTTAACGACTTAATCTTAGATGTTATCCGGGGTTCAGGCTTGGGGGATTCAAGTTATGCAGTTCAGATTTTGCAAAGCGGAATGAATATTGATATACAACTTATAAAATTTGTGTACGTGTCATTTGCCGCGTTGATTGCTATAGGGTTAATGTCAAGACTATTTAAACAACTTTATAGTAAATGTGTTCACGGTTACGACATACTATCATTTATTTTTTTTGTGATTTTTATAGTCTCAAATGTCTCTGGTGGTTTGTCTTATGGTGGGGGAAGAATTCTATCGATCGCATCGTTACTTCTAACTCCTTATGCTATAGTGGGACTAAGAGAGAGTATCAGGTACGTATGGGATTTCGCTTGTACTTTTAGAGCAGATTTGAAACATAGGTTTACAAAAACTAATCTAACTAACATTACAAAGCATACTGCGATAATTTATGTTTCATTATTTTTTTTAATAAACACAGGAGTTCTTACTGAGATTGTTTTACAAGAAAATTCTGCAGGTTCAGTATTCATCAGTGCCCCCCGAATTATGAATAATGGCGATCTTTCAGAGTTAGAAGCCTTGGACCGGTATACACTTGATATCGAAGACTGGCAATGCATGAATTGGATCAGGCGAAACATGGCTTCGGACACAATATATACAGATTATCATGGTCGTGTAAAATTTTGGCTACTTGGCATTACCTATAAAGCCAAACTAGAGGGTTTTGGTGACCCCTTGATCGAGTATATTTCCCCAGATAGACCGTTTGAAAGTGATCGGTATTTGTAT
>JAAYKT010000247.1 GCA_012522255.1 Clostridiales bacterium | reverse complement strand
TTTTTAATGACCGAATTAAATAGCACTATTAAAAGATATAATATAATTACGCCGCCAAAAATGATTCCGAAATGCAACAGCAACTCCAGAAAAATATTATGAGGATACCAACCCATTGCTTCTAAAACACTGCTATTTTGCATTTTGGCAGCAAGTAATAACCTATCATTGCCTATCCCGACTCCGACCAGAGGATGCTCCCTAACCAATTCTATAGAATAATTAAATAATGAATTTCTAGCACTATCTACAAGATAAGTTCCTTCAAGTAAATTTAACAGAATTCTTGTACTTAGATTTGCTTCCTGAAAAATAATGAGGAGATAATTCAAGATTTTATAAAACCCAACATATACTAGAGCACATATAGTAGATATAACAGCACTTATCAGAAATGCTTTTTTAGGCTTTGATTTATATACGATTATTGTCTTAAGCAACAAGTATAATATAATGCAGAATAAAGGCCCCCTCGCTCCCATGGCAATTATAAATACGATAGAAACTGCAAAAAGAAAAACATTGAAAAATTGTATCTTTTTAAAAAAACTATCGCATATAATTATCGCTGCTGGCAACATTGCATATGCATACGTTTGTGTATATGTGTATTCGCCAAAAACATCTATTTTGAACACGTACATATTCATTATTAATGAGACTATAATTATCAATGAAATTATGTACAAATATCTTTTAAATAATTTAAAATCGCGAACAGCATAAGTTATAAATATCCAAGGCGCAGATAAGATTAGGAAGTTTATACCATACTCTGTAAAATACTCAATGTTCTCTCCGTTAACCCCAAATGCAATCAAATATGCTATAAACAATAGTATTATTATTCCAAATAGCAACACAGAAGACCTGTTAACCACTGTTTTTATTGCTAATAAAAGAATGAAAATAAATATTCCATAAACAAACATAGCATCCAGCTTAAACGGAAATATAATCACAGTTCTGACTAGACCGACAAATAATGAAAGAATGGGAGAAAAAGCTATTACTCCACATGCTGCTAGACAAACTACTATTTCTCTTTTTATACTTAATGAATATGCATTCATTTTTAATCCTCTTATTGCAATATTTTACTATAGGCATTTTTTAAGACTTCTTGTTCATTTTCCCAACATAAGTCTTCTTTAGCCTGTTTCAAATTATCTTTTAACCTTTTATATAATTCGTTATCATTTTGGAGTTTCATTATTGCTCTTGCAATTTCATCGGTATTCTCTGGATCAACTAACAATCCTATATCATAGTGATTTACTATTCTAGATACCTCTGGAAAGGCACTACAAATAACCGGTGTCAGTGATTGAATGTTTTCAAAAAACTTATTCGGCAACATATAATAATAGCTTTTTGTTACTGCAGGTATTGTAATCATTCCTACATCAGCAGCACCTAAATATTTATATAATACCTCCAGTGGCACTGCTTCTAAAAACAATACTCTTTGATCAACATTTTGCTCCCTGCAGATTTTTTTAAGCTCGTCTATATAACCTTTATCTCCAAAACCCAATATAATTAATGCCGTATTCGTGGTCATAGCAATAGATTCAATTATATTTTCTATGCCCCGACCGTTACTGATAAGTCCGTGATATATAGCTATAAATGTATTATCCGGAACATCCATCATTCTACATAACTCAGATCGCTTTGATCTGCATTCATTCTCATCGATATGCCAGTAATTTGGAATGTTCCTTACCACTACAGGTTTTTCTTTAAGTCCATAAATCCTTTGGATTTCTTCGGCTGCACTATCGCAGGCAAACATGCTAAACGCTGCTTTTCCCATTAAAAACTTTTCCACGCAGGGAATAATCC
>JAAYKT010000246.1 GCA_012522255.1 Clostridiales bacterium | reverse complement strand
GGGTCCCATTCCCTAAGGTCATATTTAGGCTCCCTGCCATTCCAGCTTATAAGATTTAACTCTTTTGTCCAACCCTTTGCAGATTCAGATAAAACACCTATGGTTTTTATAATTTCAAATCTAATATCCGACATTTTGACACCTCATATCTATTTTGAATTATCAATGAACTAAAAATTTTTTATAGACACTATACCGGCTATATCCCGCTTTTAAACTCATAGAATTCTTTTGCAACCTGGTATTCCACACCGGTCTCCAAAGCTGCAAAATGTTTTTTCCCGCAGGTTATCTTGTCATGCTCTATAAATTTAAGTTGTTCTTCATCGGTGCTTCCTTTTGTTTCAATTACAAAATACAATTTCTCAAAACCGTTTTTTTCAACCAATACTGCCCAGTCAGGATTATAATTACCGATAGGGGTTTCAATATAAAATCTGCTTGGCAATTTAGTAAAAACTTTTACATCTTCATCTTTATCCATGGCCTGGGCAAACCTTTTTTCTACCTCAGAGTCATAAATAACCTTTTCATAGACAGACTTTGTAACGTCAATGGTATTTATATTAAGATCGCCTTTCAACTCACTTTCTTCAAATACCTCCTGTTTGTAGAACTCCATGCCGGCAACCTTTTCGTATTTAATGCCTGAAAGCAACATCCTCCTGATATTTTTTCTCAGTACTTGAACTACTGCCTCCATATACTTTTGAGGGTTATTTCTGAAATCATCTAATCTTTTAGAGCCTATAACTATTTCTGTAACAGTTTTTCTTGTAAGTTTGGTTTCATCCTGAATATATCTGATAAGGTCAGGCAAAGACTCCTTTGCCGTCATGGATTCCATATATCTTACATTTACTGTTTCTCCTGTAACACCGGATTTTTTTATATCAACAATATTCTTTTCAAACAAAAATCTTTGTTTAGATACAGTCGGCATTGTCTTTATTTCAAATATTGTATCCTCTATCAACTTTTTAAGATCCATGTTTATGGAATAGACAGTTTTTTGTTTTATCTTATCCCATAAGGTATTAAAATCTTTGCTTTGATATTTGTCTTTGTTTAGCGATATTGTCACTTCGTTTTGCTTGTTCCTTATATTAAGTTTAGATATGGACTTTTTGATTACATCGATTATTTTGCCTTCAATTTGCTTATATTCATACTCAACCTGAAATTCATTTTTAGCTATATCCTCTTTTAGCTTGTCAGTTACTTTTCCCGAAGGCTTTATATATTCTTCTTTCAATAAATAGGACCACACATCCTCCGAAGCCTCATATCCAAAGCTTTCTCTTTCACCTTCCTCATTTATAAAAGATATAGATGCAAAAGAATGTTTCTCGATGATACCAAATTTGACCCCTGTTTCGTCTTCGATTTCTTTTTGCAGCCCTGCTGCAAAATCGGCAAAACTTTCATTAGCCATGACCGTTAGGATATTTATATTTGGGTCATTGACTCTTTCCCCGTCTTGGTTCACACATAGCCGTAGTCCTCGGCCTATTTTTTGTCTTTTAGTCAATGTGTCCCTTGCTTCTACCAAAGTGCAAACACCAAATACATTGGGATTATCCCAGCCTTCTTTCAAAGTGGAATGGGAAAAAATAAATCTAAGGGGTGTCTCAAAACTGAGAAGTTTTTCTTTGTCTTTCATTATTAAACTATAGGTATCGTAATCCGCCAAGGAATCACCTCTGGTATCTTTTACCTTGCCTTTATTGTCAACGGAGAAATACCCGTCATGTACCCTCGTACTATCCTGTTCAAGCATATTTTTGTCATCTTCAAACAGTGTTCTGTATTTTGGAAGGTTTATAAGATATTCATACTCTTCTTCAAACATTTTGGCATACTTGCCTTTATGTGGATTACCATCCTTATCGTAATATCTATAATGTTCCACTCTATCGATAAAGAACAGGGATAGAACCTTAATCCCTTTCGCTATATAATGCCTCTCTTTATCCAAATGGGATTCAATTGCCGATTTTATCTGCTGTCTTTTCATTTCATCAAGATCAAAATCTCCCATGGACTGACCTAATTGCAAGGATTCACCGTTGGTAAATTCTATAGTCTCAAGCCCAGGCATACAGTCAATATTAGATAAAACATAACCTTGATATAGATCCCTTTCACCGGAAATAAGGAAAAGGTCATCATCCAATTTTATGGTTTTGTTTATCCTGTTCACAATGCCTTTATTATTTTTTATATCCATTTCTACGGTTGCCTTATATCCACCTTTGTTGTAAACATTCAAAAGTTTTATATAGGGTTTATTAAAATTATCCATAGCCTTTATGGATGAAACCTGTATTTGCTTAACCAGCTTTTTTTCATATGCATCCACCGGGTCAAGGCGGTACATGAGATTATATCTTTGTCTATGGGTTGCACTGTATCGAAGAATGCAAAGAGGGTTGAGGGAAGCTATGGCTTCCTTTGCCTTTTCTGTATTATCCACACTTTGCGGTTCATCAATTATAACTACGGGGTTGGTTTCTGCCACAAGTTCAATAGGTTTCTTACCATTCATCTTTTCACTTACCCTATGTATAATATTTGCTCTACTCTCCTTTTTGGGATCATCAAAGCTTTTACGGAAGGCATCTATATTTATGATCATTATTTCAATGTCACTGCTTGTAGCATAATTCTTTATCAACCCCGGCTTAGATGAATCATAGATAAAATAATTGCAGGGTTGGTTTAGATATATCTCACCGAAATGCTCTTTAGTTATTTGTAATGATTTATATACACCTTCCCTAATAGCCACTGATGGTACAACTATAATAAACTTAGTAAAACCGTAATTTTTGTTCAATTCATATATGGTACGGGTATAAACATAGGTCTTACCTGTCCCGGTTTCCATTTCTATGGTAAAATTACGATTATTTATATCGATGCTTTTAGGTAAACCGTTTCTCATCTGTATATCATTCACGCTGCTTAAAAGCTCTTCATCTGTAAGTTCCAATAGGTTGCCTATACCAAGATCTGTTTCATGCATTTTAACCTGATCTTCCAAGGAGACAGTGAAATTGGCAGCTTTTATAGCCTGTCCCTGAAATATATCCACTATGGAACTTATGGCATCTAATTGATATTCTTGATCTCTTATAAATTTTATCTTCATCATGGCACCTCATTATATGGATCTAAAATCTTCAACGCCGAACTTTTTAAGTATCTGAACTGCGTTTATCTTCACATTATCGTCTGCAAACCCGGAATCCAAGAAAACTGCTCTTTCCGGTTTTAGCTTTCCTATTCCTTCTACCACGCCCAAGGTTATATCCTTATCCAGACAGACAATTAGATAATTCTGTCCTATTGAAAATGCTTTCTTTCCTGCTATGCTAATCTCTTCTATATTTAAAGTTAAGTCTATGCCGTATTTGACCATTATTTCATAAACTATATCCTCAT
>JAAYKT010000245.1 GCA_012522255.1 Clostridiales bacterium | reverse complement strand
TTCAGTATTCCATTTATTGATTTTGGTAGCAATGCTGTTGAACTTGAAACTAAAACAAAAGTCAGGAGCGAAAGTGATGACGAAGCATTTAATAATATATTAGAACTTACTACCAAAACTGAAGTTAGTAGAGAAAGAGATGATGAAGGGCTATAGCAAATCCACGATTTTTTCAGCAAGTGGAAACTTTAGCCTATTTTCAATCCATGCCCATTGGCCATTAGGGTTTATTTCCAAAAATACATATTGCCACTAACTTGCGAATGGATTTGTGCTGCATATATTTCTGTTCCAATAACAATAATTCTCAAATCATATTGTTTATGAATGTTATTTTGGATATAAATTGGAAAAGCTTCAATACGGTCAATATCCTCAAAATGCTCATCGTTAATTTTGGTCGTAAATATTGCTTTAGGTGTACTCTCACCATTCACATTACCGCTTTTTACCGGTTTTACGATACACTCATCACCTATCGATGTTTTGAATTGAATGGGCTGGAAAGCTGAATTAACCATAGAAGGTATGGTCAGAGATGCTTGGAGGTTTGAGCAATTGAATGAAACAGGGCAATAGATTTATAACTAAACCCCATGGCAAGTTAACAATCTTATTAGCTATTATCCTAATTTTCCTTCTACTACTATTATCTTTTCCTATCTTAGGCAATTTCTTAATTGCAGAGGATGAGCCTCAAAAAGCGGATATTATAATCGTCCTGATGGGTAGTGGCCCCGATAGAATGCTTGGGGCAGCGGATCTTTATGAAATGGGTTATTCGGATAAGATAGTTATGGTTAGGAATTTGGTAAGAGGTTATGACCTGGTTGTTAGTCAAGGTGTAGATATTCCTCATGATACCGATATTGCCAAAGATGTGGCGGTGCAATTAGGTGTGTCGGAAGGTGATATAAAAATATTGTCCGGGGATGCATTAAGCACACAAGATGAAGCATTGGCTGTAAGGGAGTATTTGAGGAATGAAGTTGAGGTAGATTCACTAATAATTGTAACTTCTAAATATCATTCTGGACGGGCTGAAAAGATATTTGTTAAGGCCATGAAATCTTTGGATAGGGACGTAGAGGTAATATCCTGCCCGACAAAGTATGATGACTTTAATGTTAGCCAATGGTGGAAGGACCGAGAGGATCTTAAGCGTGGTGTGTTGGAGTATTTGAAGTTGATTAATTTTTATACTATGGAACAGTTTGGGATGTAGAAATATATATCTGGCCCCAATCGGAAAGTTGAAGGTTTGAACGGGATGGTTTATGCGGAGAAACGGTGGAGAAATTAGGATGCGTAAGCTAGGTAGTTTATTAGATGGGTATTTATACGATTATCTTAAAAGGGTCGTTGGGTTATAATGGGGGGCAGGAAGATTTGAAGTTAATAGAATTTGAGCAAAAATATTGGAATTACTACTTAACATTGGAAAATGATTTTATGGAAACCCAAAGATATGTATCCATTGATGAAAATAATTACATTACTTTTTCTGTTGAGTATGCAAAACAATATCAGACTATTTGTTCTGAAATTGATGTTATTTGTAAAGATTATTGTAAGTTTTTAGAGCCGGATATAAAGGCCGAAAATATTATGGGTTATGCAAGTGTGTTATTGAATCATAAACCTGATCTGATAACTAGAATTGTAAAGATAAAAACTGTAGCAACTGTTGTTTTAAACCCATGGTGCGACTGGAAAACAGATAATGTATCTCCGTTTGATCGTGGTAGTGAAGAAAACAATTCACCCGTATGGTGGACATATTATAATAAAGTGAAACATAATCGGACAGGCTTAGATTCGGATAATAAAGAATTCTTTAAATATGCTAATCAGATTAATACTCTTAATTCGCTTGCGGGATTATTTATTTTGGTAATGTACTATTATAAGGATATTGCATTAAGTGAAAGCCAAGATAATGTTACCATTCCTAATCCACCGTCAAGGCTATTCGAACTAAAGGATTGGGAAAAACAATTTATACTATTCAATGAGATTTTAGCAATGAATATTGAGAAAAATTCTTTGATATACAATGATTGACTTGATAATAACGGTATACCAAACGCTGAAGGAAATCGCAGGAGCGAGGCTTAACCCCAATCTATAAGTAGATATAAATTTGATAAGGAGGCTCAATCCGATATGGACAAATCAACTTTCACCGGCCAAATCACATCAATCCAACCACGAATAAGACTGACCCGTTCATTTGACGAAGCCTCTCATACATATCATTGATAACGCCATGAGAAAGCTTCAAAGAAAAGTTGCAAAGGAACCTTATTTTGGGGTAATGGCGGGATATAAAGAGAAGTATTAATCGGTGGTGAAGAGTATTGAATTTTGACAAAGATGGCTTTATTTTATCGCATGACCAGTTAATGAGAAACCAGGTTGCAGAGATAAAACGAGAGGATATTGAAGCATTAATTACTAATTTTTGTTCTGAAGAACAACGATGGAGCCAGGCTGTACGAGAAGAAGTTAAATATAAAGATACAAATCCAGGCCCTGGCAATAGATTAGGCAGATGCAATGTATATCTGAGTTATAATCCAAGCATTATTTAAGGACAACCAGTAACGACCAGGGGGACGGTTCTCCCGGTCGCTTTTTGAAAGCGACCGGGAGAACCGTCGTTGCAATACTTTGTATTGTATGATCCAGTTACACCTTTTGATAAGGAAAAAAAGTTTGCAGTAATTCGCAGATTGTTTGATAATCAAAAAATTAGTTTAAGGGATAGGACCACTATCATGCTAACTCATGATTTTCAACCTGTAATCGATTTTGTCCATGGAAGGTTTTTCAATAGATTTGGATTAACTACCCCTGTCAGAGCTAAATGGTTGCAAAATGAGGATGGGTCAGTAATTGAGTATGATATTGATAAAGAAGATTTGATTAACGTAGTTGAGCTTACGAGACAAGTTGTGTGTGATAATAATAACAGTATAGCTGTACGCATAGTGAACTTGAGAAAATATTTAGAATTGACAGAACCGAATTTTTCAAACGACCCTTTGTATCATGTCTTGTAAAATCTTATTCATGGTAGAAATGTTGCTTTCAATTGTGATGGAACTAAATTAGATGAAGAAGTGTTTATTAATGGTAGCGATAAAATGAATGAATACTTTGTTGGTTTACCGTATAATTACATTCTCGATGAATTGAAGGCTGAAAATCTTTTGAATATTATAAAGACATCTGATGATTATAATAAAATAATTGCATTGAGATTGCTATTTGAAAGATATGATGAACTACGGTTAAGTTTAAAAAGATCATTTCCTGGTGCCTTTAAGTATATGAATGAGACAAATCATGTGGAAAATGATTACATTTTTCAATTGAATCCGTTCAGATACCCCAGCATACCTAAATTCTATATTAATCAATTGGAGAAGTTTATTAACTATCCCGATAGCAAATCATTAATTGGGCTATGTAATCTCTGTTTTAACTTTGAGTCTTAGTCCTGAATGCTCAGGAGGTTGGAGCATGGCTTTAGATATTTGTAAACATATATGTTCTGTGTTTGATATAGATTTTTCTATTTAGTGTAAGTGAAGGAAGAGGAATATAAGAATGAGTAATCTAAAGGGTAACGAATTGAAGAATTTCAATGATAAAAGCTTTATTGTGGTATTTTGGGAACGCATTTTTCATTATTTAAGCTATATTTCATTGTTTTTTGTAGTATGCAAGATAAAGAGAAAGAAACTAACAACAGTATTTGTTGAAAAATGGGTGCTATTTAATCTAACATTTTCTATTCTATCATCTTTACTTATTTATCATATAAAAATATACCACTTAGCAGTATTCTTTATTGCATACGGTTTATTTAGGGCATTTGAAGTTATTGTATATCAAATAAATGTTCTGTTATTTGATCCATATAGAAGTTATATCTCAGGCAGGAAGTACAGAATAAAATCGCCTACACGATCTGTTATATTGCTTTTGCATAATTATGTAGAGTTGATTTTTTGGTATGCAACTGTTTATATCAGCTTAACAGTGCTTGCCGGAGTTATTTTGCCGGAAGTGTGGAGTGGTTATATTAAGGCTAGTGCCTTTTGTTTTGTAAATAGTGATCTAACTTTTATAAGCAAGATAAGCATAGTTCAAAAAATACAGTTAACGGCATATTTCGAAATGACCGGAGGCATGATCATGACATTAATATCATTAGCTAGATTTATTGGTTTACTACCACATGTTGAATCAGTGGATGACATTTGATATGCAATGACCGGAAGTGATTAAGAGAACCGTTGTAAGAGTATTCTGCATTGAATTTTATGGCTAATTGCAAAGTATAAATAATCGAAAGGAGACTACATTCGATGATCATATTGGTAACCGGCGGGTTGGGCTTTATAGGCAGTCATACTGTTGTGGAGTTAATTGAGAATAATCATAAAGTCATTATTGCCGATAATCTTATAAATTCAAAGATTGCAGTGTTGGATAAGATTAACCAGATAACAGGTATCATGCCTATATTTTATCAGATAGATGTGACTGATGAGGCTGCATTGAAACCGATTTTTTCCAATCATGATATCGAAGGTATTATTCATTTTGCAGGTCTAAAAGCCGTTGGTGAATCAGTAGCTAAACCGTTGGATTATTATTATAATAATCTTGTTTCAACCATGATGCTTAGTAAAATGTGTATTAAGTATGGTGTTAATAAATTTGTATTCAGTTCATCTGCCACGGTTTATGGGGATCAGCCATCACCATTGAAAGAAGAAATGGAGCTTAAGCAGACAACTAATCCCTATGGAGAAACCAAGGCTATCAGCGAAAGGATTTTAAAAGATGTAGCGAATGTTTACCCCGGTTTTTCTGTATGCTTGTTGAGATATTTCAATCCAATAGGTGCTCATAAAAGTGGACTTATCGGTGAAGACCCTAATGGGATACCTAACAATCTGATGCCTTTTGTAACAAAGGTGGCCAAAGGCGTATTGCCCAAGCTGAGTGTATTCGGAAATGATTATGATACTATAGACGGTACCGGTGTGAGGGATTATATTCATGTGGTGGATCTTGCCAAGGGGCATGTGAAATCTATTGAGAATATGAAAGCCGGTGTAAGCGTTTATAATTTGGGAACGGGAAAAGGTAC
>JAAYKT010000244.1 GCA_012522255.1 Clostridiales bacterium | reverse complement strand
TATCAAAATAGATAAACTATTCTTTGGAGAATAAAACTTTTGTAAGATTAAATTAGACCCATCAATTTGTAAGACTAAATTAGACTGCATAGATATCAGGGGTCTACTTTACTTTTACAATTCAGGGCAATTGGAAGAATAATAAAACCTTTGAATAGGGACTTGCATTATTACATTTTAGTGGTAAAATAATAAAAGAGATTTAAGGAGGTGTCATTAATGGCATATGTAATAACTGACGATTGTATTAGCTGCGGTGCTTGTGAATCAGAGTGTCCCGTAAGTTGTATTACTCCCGGTGATGATAAATACGTTATAGATCCGGACGAATGTATTGAATGTGGTGCATGTGCAAATGTATGTCCCGTTGATGCTCCTGTACCGGAGGAATAATATTAGTATTAAATAGGTAACAAATAGGGGAGTTATAAACAGTAATGTTTATAACTTTTCTTTTTCAGTTGTTTTATCACAAATATTATAAGAGGAATGGTATGTATATGGATAATCTCATTAAAAGCGGAGAAACTTTGGATGATTTGCAAAACGGTTATTATATTATTCAAAAGAAAAAAGCCTTTAGATTCGGTGTTGATGCGGTTCTTTTGTCGGATTTTGCAAAAATAAAAAAGACGGACAGTGTGTTGGAGTTAGGCACGGGAACAGGTGTTATTTCCATTTTGCTATATGCCAAAAAGAAACCGAAGTCCATAACCGCCATTGATATATCAGAAGAAATGATAGAGATGGCAAGGCGTAGTATAAAGTATAATAACCTTACAGATAGTATAAAATTATTTAATATGGATCTGAGAGAGGCTTCGGATTTGTTGGGTAGGGGGAAGTATAATTCAGTTGTTATCAATCCGCCCTATATAAAAGCGGACAGCGGGATTATAAGCCTCGACGAAGGCCAGGCTTTTGCCAGGTTTGAAATTAACTGTACATTGAATGATGTCATAAATGCATCCTTTGAACTTTTAATTCCCGGGGGAAAGTTAAACATGGTACATAGAACAGATAGGCTTGTAGATATACTATTCCTTATGAGAAATAAAGGATTGGAGCCCAAAAGAATAAAATTCATTCATTCTTCTCCGTCAAAACGCCCCCATCTACTTCTTATTGAAGGTGTAAAGGGAGGCAAACCGGATCTAAAATTTTTGGATCCTCTATATATTTATGATAAGGATGGTAATTACACTGAGGAAATTTTTAATATATATGGGAGGATAAAATGATGGGCATCTTATATTTATGTGCTACTCCTATAGGCAATATGGAAGACATAACCCTTAGATGCTTAAAAGTGCTAAGAGAAGTTGATATTATTGCGGCAGAGGACACAAGAAGAACTTCCAAGCTGCTTAATCATTATGAAATAAAAAACTCTCTGATAAGTTACTATGAACATAATAAAAAAACCAAAGGCGAGAAGATTATAAATATTTTGCTTGAAGGCAAAAATGTAGCCTTGGTGACGGATGCAGGAATGCCTTGTATTTCCGATCCCGGCGAAGATTTGGTCAAACTTTCTTTGGAAAATAATATAGAAGTGGTGGCGATTCCCGGGGCTTCTGCATCTTTAACTGCACTTTCCGTGTCCGGTTTGGCCACCAATAGATTTGTTTTTGAAGGTTTTTTGGCTGTTAAGGGAAAAAACAGAATAAAAAGGTTAGAAGAAATAGCCCAGGAAAAAAGAACCATTATCCTTTACGAAGCTCCTCACAGGCTTCTTCTGACATTAAAAGATTTGCTTAAATACTTAGGAAACAGGAATATTTCCATATCCAGAGAGTTGACAAAAAAATTTGAAGAAACAATCAGGACATACATTAAAGGTGCAATAGATACGTTTACTGATAGGGATATAAAGGGAGAATTTGTTTTGGTCATAGAGGGAAAATTAAATGAAGACGGGATTGATAATGTATACTGGGAAAGCTTTGATATAGAAGAACATTTGATATTCTTAATTCATACAGGCTTTTCAAAAAAAGATGCAATTGCAGAGGTAGCAAGATTACGAAATATTCCTAAAAAAGAAGTATACAAAATATCCATTGAAATTTAATGGTTTATCTAATATAATCTTTAAAGAAGGAGTTGATTATATGGAATTTACAAAAGACATGACAGTAGCCCAAGTATTAAGGGCAAATCCTAAAACAGCTCAGGTATTTATGTCTTATGGCATGCATTGTCTATCATGCCCCGGTGCAACGGGAGAGACACTTGAGCAGGCAGCCATTGTTCATGGTTTTAGTTTTGAAGAACTTTTGGCGGATCTAAATAAGGTTGAAGAATAATAATTTTAATCAGTTAATAACTGCAGTTAAAATATTTAAATTATAAAAAGGTTAGAATCATTTCTAACCTTTTTATAATTACAACAAAATTTTGCAGTTAGCTTTCTTTGAGCTCTTCTATACATTCAGGGCAGATTATTCTACCTTTGTATATTATTGTGTCTTTGGCATTACCGCAAAAAATACATGCAGGTTCATATTTCTTAAGAATGATATGCTCACCATCCACATATATCTCGAGGGAATCCTTTTCGTTGATGTTAAGAACATTTCTTAATTCTTTTGGTATTACTATCCTGCCCAGTTCATCTACTTTTCTTACAATTCCGGTTGATTTCATTATATGTCAACCCTCCTCTCAATATGTTACAAAATTCGACATAACCTACAGATAAAATGTTAACAGATATGGCATTTAAAGTCAATGAAACTTTTAGGTCAAATGTAAAAGTAAAGTAGACCTTTTGGGTAGAAATTAAAAAGATTTGCAATCTATTGAAATTTCCTGGTTTTAAATAGTTTAGAACCGGGAAATTTAGCTTTTTAATGTCCATTTTTATGATATAATAACTGGTAGTAGAAGAAAATTGGGCATGACTTTTAGAGGTCTACTAAGTAAAACTTTTTTTGCAAG
>JAAYKT010000243.1 GCA_012522255.1 Clostridiales bacterium | reverse complement strand
CATCAACGGTTCTCCCGGTCGCTCCCAAAAAGCGACCGGGAGAACCGTCCCCCTGGTCACCCCTGGTCACTTTAATTTATAAGTTACCCCAACGCCGCTCCCTAACCTTTGTATAATGTTTTTATCTGCAAGGCTATTTAGGATTCTAAGAGTCTTAGATTTCTCGAATCCGGATTTTAAATCGATTTCCCCTCTTCCCAGTTCTATCTCTTCTCTTAACAGATCATAAACAGTCCATTCATCTTCCGATAAGTTTAGTTTATCAAATTCAGTAACCGGAAGAATGATCTTAATATTATTCTCTGTTACTACAAAGTTAGGTTTAGGTATGCTTTTAATGTATTCATCATTTATCCTTGCAACCCCGGTACCAAACTGTTCTATAATATCTAATCTAAAAAATACCCCGGCAACTATAGGGTTTCTAAGTAATGAGATGTTTCCATTCAAGTATTCCTCTTCAGAAATGCCTTCCGGTAACCCCCCCGGAGAATTAATTTCGATACGGTCTTCGTACATAGCTATTTGAATATATCTCTTTATGTTATAAGCCCTGTGGACTATGGCATTAGCTAACGATTCCCTAAAAGCTCTCTTCGGTATTAATTCTTTTTTTATTCTAGTATACCCCTCTATTTCCTCATACCTATAATATTGCTTAAAGATTTCTATAACCCTATCATATTGAAAAAGCAGTGATTTATTCTTTATAGTTTCCCTATAAAGAATTTTATTAATAGCCTTTCCGAATTTAACTATATCGATCCCTGAGAAAGCTACATCATTTTTATCAGCTAAGAGTTCTCCTGCAATATTGTAATACCCATCTTTGTTGTATAGGTTTAAAGTCTTCAAAATATCCAGATTGATTTTTACTATTCCCGCCTTTTCCTTCAGCATTTGTTCTAATATATTAAAAGTTAAACCCTGCGAAGATGATATTCTCTCCTCATAATCCATATTGGCTCCTTTATCCACTGGCATCGCCCCCTAAAATATTTATAGTTAGATTCTACCATAAGTATTCGCACTGTGCAGCGATATCCTCATCGTTGCACCTTTCGTTGTATTATATGTCTTTTTCTCACTATCATCCCAAACTACCTTTTCTCCAAAGTGTTCACATATCAGGTTTTGTTATTCGTAAGGCGTTAGATTTACCTTTTCACCGGCGAAGTTTATTGTGGTGTATCTTCTACTACCAAAAAGTTGCCCAAAGAAGGAAGGGAAAACAGCAACAATAGCAATATCATCAGTAAAACAGATAAAAAACAGTTACCTTCCCCAATGGCTTACTGAAAAATCCCTTATATTTTAGCATGGGTTAAACATCCCGCCCTTCAAAAAACATTGTAAACCATTGCAATGACGGTTCTCCCGGTCGCTCACGGAAAGCGACCAGGAGAACTGGTCTGAACCCCAAAAAGTATACAAAATAGGGACACTAATGTATACTTAATATGGAGGTGTATTTATGACTAAAAAATACTCAGATCAGTTCAAATTATCAGTAATTGAGGACTATTACAATAGCCTTCTTGGCGTTAGGGCAATAGCTGCAAAATACGGATTGCCATCTAAAAACTACATAGGGAATTGGGAAATACAGCTTAAAAGGAAAGGATTACTGCCACCTGATGCAACCAAACCCAACAAGACCACAGGCCGAACAAAAGAAGAGGTTTTACGTGAAGATGATAGAACACCAAGGGAAAAACAATATGAAGAAGAAATTCAAGTGTTAAAAGCCAAAGTAGCATATTATGAGAAGTTAGAAAGTCTACAGCCATTTATTAAAAAAAATAAAAATACTGGAAATAAAATATAAGATTATTTTGTCACTTGAATTAGAATACCCGGTTTGATTACTGTGTAAGAT
>JAAYKT010000242.1 GCA_012522255.1 Clostridiales bacterium | reverse complement strand
TATATTCGACATCGATAGCCCAAATTCCTTTTTGATTTTAACATTTCTTACATATTTTTAAAGTTTATTTTATGCATTTGATGAATTACCACACAGTCTGCCGTCCCCCTGGTCCCGTCCCCCTGGTCCCGTCCCACTGGTCCCCACGCGGTTGATTGTGATTTTACGAAGAAAAAATGTTGTATCGATTAACTAAAAATGGTAACCTATAGACAAGACAAATAAATTACTCAAAACATATTATACGAGGAGGGTATTAAATGAAAGGGGATCCAAAATTAATTGAGGTTTTAAATTCTTTGTTGGCCGATGAGTTGACAGCTATAAACCAGTATATGGTTCATTCAGAAATGTGCGCTGACTGGGGCTATGAAAACTTGCATGAGCTTTTTGAAAAAAGAGCCATTGATGAGATGAAACATGCTGAGATGTTAATCGGCAGAATACTATTCTTAGAATCAGTGCCCATCGTTACTACTTTAAAGGATATATTTATCGGTAAAGAGATTCCGGAACAGTTGGAGAATGACCGTCTTGCGGAAATGGACGCCATAGCTGCTTATAATGATGCCATAAGTTTGGCAAGAGAAGTAAACGATTATGCTACACAGCAAATGTTGGAGAAAATCCTGCTCGATGAGGACAAGCATATAGATGAAATAGAAGAATTGCAGGATCAGGTTGAACATATGGGGCTGCCTATTTTCCTTACAACACAGATTAAATAGTTAAACATAGAAGTAGCGAAAAACGGGGGGCGGTTCTTGCGGTTGGTCACGGAAACCAACTGCAAGAACCGGTCTGAACCCCAAAAAGTATACAAAATAGGGACACTAATGTATGCTTAATATGAGGGTGTATTTATGGCTAGGAAATACTCAGACAGCCGAATCCGGACAGAAATTTGTAACAGATATTACTTATATATGATACATATTGCACAGTCATTCAAGAAAATAGTCAAAGCAGCATCCACTAACCAAAGATATGGTTTGAAGAGACCTTATAACGAATACACTTTTTGGTTGCAATTCTTCTGAATTTGTGTATAATATAATTAACAGGACTCCCCGCACCTCTCAATGATGTGTCCCAGGGGAGACATTTTATATATAGGTGATTTCATGAATAGAATAAAATTGCCGGCAACATACCAAGAACAGATAGACATACTTAAACAACGTGGCTGCATAATAGAAAATGAAAAGGAATGCGAAAGAATTCTAGCTAACATCGGATACTATCGTCTTTCCGCATATTTTTTACCCTATAAACAAAACAATGAAAGATATATAACCGGAACAAAATTTAAAAGTATATATCAAATTTATGAGTTCGATAGAAAACTTAGAAGCGTGGTCTTTGGGGCTATCGAAATTATCGAGATCAATCTCCGTTCAATTTTTTCATACTATCATTCAATGAAATATGGTTCATTAGGTTATCTTGAACCAGGCTCTTTCAACAATAAACACAATGTTGGTAGGTTTAAAACTAATTTGGAACGTGAGATTAATAATAACAAAAAAGTCCTATTTGTAAAACATCATATCAATAAATATAACGGAAACTTTCCTCTCTGGGTTATAATTGAACTTTTTACTTTTGGGATGCTTTCATATTTCTACAATGATTTAAAAACAGCTGATAAAAAGTCTGTTGCTGCATTACTTGATGCAAATTACCACAACCTTGTCAGTTGGATGAGATGCTGCACAGACCTTCGAAACATCTGTGCACATTACGGTAGGTTATATTATCGTATTTATTCTGCAGCACCTTCTGGGCTAAATATGACTGAACGTGAAAGTCGGGGCTTTTGGGGTGCTATAATGGTTGTTAAATCTTTATTTCCATCAAAAGAAATTTGGAATAATGAATTTTTAACTGAAATAGAAGCACTTTTCAGTGAATATAACGAAGAAATAGACCTTAAGCATTTGGCCTTTCCAGAAGACTGGAGAACCCTTTTAAAAAAATGACTCCTATCAAACCAGGGGGTCACTCCAAACCGTCCCCCCGGTCGATTAGGCTGCGAATTGGCTGTTATAGAGCTGTGCGTAGAAGCCATCTTTTTCCATAAGTTCATTATGGTTACCCTTTTCTATGATTTTTCCTTCATTCATGACGAGAATTGTATCCGCATTTTTAATGGTGGAAAGCCTGTGGGCAATTACAAAGCTCGTTCTTCCCTCCATAAGTTTGTTCATGCCTTTTTGTATGAGGACCTCGGTACGAGTGTCCACGTTTGATGTAGCTTCATCCAATATGAGTATATCGGGGTCTGCAAGTATAGCCCTTGCTATGGTGAGCAGCTGCTTTTGCCCTTGAGATATATTTGATGATTCTTCGTTCAGTATTGTATCGTATCCTTCCGGTAACGTTCTGATAAAGTGGTCTGCCTGTGCCATACGGGCGGCACTTATGATTTCTTCGGATTTTGCATTTTCTTTGCCGTAGGCGATATTATCCCATATAGTTCCGTTGAACAACCATGTATCCTGAAGAACCATTCCAAATTTCTTTCTAAGTTCGTGTCTTGTCATATCTTTTGTGGAAATACCGTCAACAGTTATTCTCCCGCCGTCTATTTCATAAAACCGCATAAGCAGGTTTACGAGAGTGGTTTTGCCCGCCCCTGTCGGACCTACGATGGCGATGGTTTCACCGCATGAAGCCTTTAGATCCAAGTCCTCCATGATTAGGCGCTCTTTCTTATATCCAAAAGTAACTTTTTCAAATTTTACATCACCTCTTTGGTTACCGAGAGCCGATACTTCTTTTGGGTCTTCCTTTTCTTCTGTCTCATCAAGAAGCTCAAATACCCTTTCTGCAGAAGCAATGGTAGATTGCAGTATATTTATTATTTCCGCCAATTGCATTATCGGTTGGTTGAAATGCCTTGAGTATTGGATAAAGGCCTGCACATCCCCTATAGGGAGTGCCCCTTTGATAACAAATACCCCTCCCAACACCGCTACTATTATATATCCCAAATTGTTAATCAGTTGCATAAGTGGCATTATAATACCGGTTATAAATTGCGATTTCCAACCATGTTTATATAGTTCTTCGTTTATTTTTTCAAAATCATGAATTACTTTTGGCTCGTTCCCATAGGCCTTTACGGTGGAATGTCCTGCAAAGGTTTCTTCTATATGACCGTTGATCTCCCCAAGGCTTTTTGCCTGGGCCGCAAAATATTTCTGCGAAAACTTAGCAATATTTTTCGTAAGCAGAATACTGAGGGGTATGGTGATAACAGTTGCCAATGTAATTATAGGGCTTATAAGTATCATCATTATCAGAATTCCCAAAAGGGTAGTAACGGATGATAAAGTCTGTGCGGTATTTTGCTGTAATGTGGAACTTATGGTATCCACGTCATTTGATACTCTGCTTAGAATTTCGCCTGTTGTTTGGGAATCGAAAAACTTCAGGGGAAGTTTGTGCAGTTTTTCATTGATCTCTTTTCTCAAATCAAAAACGAGCTTTTGCGAAATTCCCGCCATCATAAAATGTTGTGCATAAATAAATCCTGATGATAAAAGGTACAACCCTGCCAACAGCATCAGTTTTTTAATAATAAAATCTTTATCTATGGAATTGCCGCCGGATACTTTTTCATAAATATGGGTTGTTATTGTACCCATTACTTTAGGGCTTATAATGGTAAAAAGTGTGCCGAGCAATGCCGATAAAGCCACAGCGGCAATTATCAATCTATAAGGCTTCAGGTAACCCATCAACCGCCTTAGGCTTCCCTTGAAATCCTTTGCTTTTTCAGGGGGTCTTGCCATTCTTAGTCCCGGAGGCCCGCCCCTGCCTATCATTCTTCTTGGACTGTCATCTTTTTTGTTATCCGTCATTTTATGGCCTCCTCTCCAAGCTGAGATATGACTATTTCGCGGTATGCTTCACATTTTTTTATCAAATCAGCATGTGTACCTTGCCCCACAATTTTTCCCTCATCCAACACGATTATGTTTTCTGCATCTTTTATTGTGCTCACACGTTGCGCTACAATTATCATAACCGAATCACCCGTATAAGTTTTTAATGCGTCTCTGAGTTTTTTGTCCGTTTGGAAGTCAAGGGCAGAAAAACTGTCATCAAAGAGATAAAACTCCGGCTTGCGTATTAATGCCCTGGCAATGGAAAGTCTTTGTTTTTGCCCGCCGGATAGGTTTTTTCCGCTTTGGGACAGCACATAGTCCAGGCCTTCTTCTTTTTCACTTACAAAATCCCAAGCCTGGGCAATCTTTAGAACCTCTGTTATTTCCTTATCTGATGCATCTTCACGCCCAAACCGGATATTATCTCTTATTGTACCTGTGAAAAGCACTGTTTTTTGTGATATCAATCCGAATTTTTTTCTAAGGAATTCTTGGGGCATATTTCTTATGTCTATGCCATCTATGGTAATTTTGCCTTCAGTAACATCATAAAATCTCACCAATAGGTTCAATATAGTGGATTTGCCGGAACCGGTGCCTCCGATGATCGCTGTGGTTTCTCCTTTTTTTGTGGAAAAACTGATATTGCTGACAGCCGGTGCAGATGCATTTTTGAATTTAAAGGTCACATTCTCCAATTTTAGGATTCCATTGTTTTTTACATTACTTGGAATAGTATTGCAGTCTGTCATTTCACTTTGCATATCCAAAATTTCGTTTATTCTTTCCGCCGAGGCACTTGCCCTTGGAAGCATGACAAATATCATGGATACCATTATCATCGAGAACATTATTTGAGACACGTATTGAATAAATGCCATCAATTGGCCTACTTCCAGGCTGCTGTTGTCTACCATTTTGCTTCCGTACCAGATGACACCGACAATTGTAAAATTAAGGATTACGTTGAGGAGGGGCATCATTAGCGCCATAAGCCTGCCGACACGCAAGGAAGTTGATGTAAGGTCTTTATTGGATTGGTTGAACCGTTCTTTTTCATATGCAGTTTTGTTAAAAGCCCTTATTACTCTGATTCCGGTCAATGATTCTCTTAGAACTTTATTTAGATTATCTATTTTTAATTGTATTTTCTTAAAAAGGGGATAACCCTTTGTGCCGATAACGGAGATTACAATAATCAATATGGGCGCAGAAAACAGAAGGACTTTTGATAGTTCCAAATTGGTCGAAAGAGCCATGATGATGCCGCCGACCATCATAAAGGGTGCCCTTATCACCATTCTCATGGACATGATTGTAACGTTTTGCATTTGGTTTACATCGTTAGTTGTTCTCGTGATAAGGGAAGAGGTGCCCATTTTATTTATTTCGTACATGGAAAAGCTCTCGACTTTTTTAAAAACATCGCTGCGAAGATCACGACCGTAAGCCAATGCCGCTCTGGACGATATGTAACGGGAAATGACCGTGGCTGTAGTGCCCAAGACTGCAACAGTGAGCATGAGCGCACCGGTTTTGTAGATATATTGTAAGTTGCCTGCGGTTATTCCTTTGTCTACGATGTTTCCCATGAACCTTGGCAATAAAAGCTCGGCAAAAACCCCGGAAAGGGTTAATATAAGGACTACAATAACTTGCAAGGCATAGGGTTTCAGATATTTCATCAGCTTTATCATTTACATATTTCCTC
>JAAYKT010000241.1 GCA_012522255.1 Clostridiales bacterium | reverse complement strand
TTGCTTGGTTTTGCAAATAATGAAATGGGTAGAAACAATAAGGAAGTGATAGATTGGCAGATAAAAAGTATCATTTTAAGTTTTCAGATTTTTTAAGAAAACAAAGACGCAATTCGAAATTTTTTATTATTTTTATATTTGTTATATTCTTGATAATCAAATTATCTTTGTTTAATTATCTGAATTTAGTTAGTATATCAGAAGCCAAATACATCATCAGGGATTTCGAGAAAAATTATATGTATCAAAATGTTTTTAACAATTCTTCATATGCTGAATTAAAAAACAACTTACTATCGGGCAGTTTTACTACAAAAGCAAAAATATATGATATGGAAACTGCAGTCAAAGTATTAGCAGGGGATAAATATACTGAAATAAAATATGTTGATTTTCTTAGAGGTAAATTCGAACATTCTTTGAACAGAAAGATGAAATTCAACAAAAAAAATCTTGGGAAAAATATTATATATATTAAGATTAGCAGTTTTGGTGAAAATGCAGCTTCAAAGTTTACCAAGGCTATAGAGAACAGGAAAAACAGGGATTTTTTAATATTGGATCTGAGAGGGAATAAATCCGGAAATTATATTGAGGCAATAGAGATAGCAAATGATTTGCTGCCGCCGGGTTTGGAAATAGTTCAAATAGAAGGACCCAGTTCAAAGCACTGTTTTAATTCAAATTCTATATACTATGATTTTAAAAAAATTTATATATTACTGGATGGAGATTGCGGTTATTGCTCGGAAATAGTTGCCCTTTCACTTAAAGATAATTTAAAGAACACTGTCTATCTCATTGGGGGTGAAACATCTGAAATAGAGATAGGTTCAGTATATAGAATTTACAAAAGTAGAATTGCTATAAATATAGCTTCATTAAAATGGAATACGAATGGTAAGGTGGCAAGGGAACTGGGAAAACATATTATAAGCGTCGATGACATTAAGCCTACAGAAAGTGAAAATGAAGCCGCTTTGGCAAATGTTATCAAGTTAATCAAGTAGCAGAAGGTCTTTTCCTAACATTGGTATCGAAGGTTATGGTAAAATAAACTTAGTTATACTAAATTAATTTTTGGAGGTCTGATGTTATGAAGCCAAAAATCGCCATAATCTTTAACGGCGGTACTATTTCCATGTCTGTAGACCCTCGAATAGGAGCTGCTATACCATCTTTATCTACTGATGAAATCATGTCCTGGGTAACAAATATCGATAAGTTTGCAGTAATTGAATCTATAGATTTTTCTCAGCTGCCTGGCCCTCATGTTACACCGGAGAAAATGATGGAACTTCAAAGATTGGTTTTGAAAACTGTAGAAAGAGATGACATAACGGGAGTGATAATAACACATGGCACCGATACACTTGAAGAAACTGCATATCTGTTGGATTTAACGCTTAATACACCAAAACCTGTTATTGTTACCGGAGCTATGAGGAACAGTTCCGAACTTGGATATGACGGCCCGTCAAATCTTGCAGCTTCAGTTTGTACTGCAATATCTCCGGAAGTAAAAAACAAAGGCGTTTTGATAGTAATGAATAATATAGTCAATGCAGCATCCGAGGCTACAAAAACTAATACTCTTAGCTTGGATACTTTTAGATCTCTTGAATTTGGTGCTATCGGTATTGTTGATAACGATAAAGT
>JAAYKT010000240.1 GCA_012522255.1 Clostridiales bacterium | reverse complement strand
GAGCATATGGACAATACAAACACCACAGGCATTCTTACACGATATAATAGTACAAGCCCATGAAAAGGCCGGGGTTGATAAAATAACTGCAACTGATGATGCGGCTTTGGTTGAATACCTAAATTATAATGTTAGAATAGTATTAGGAGAATACAGTAATATAAAGATTACCACAAAAGAAGATCTGATTATGGCAGAAACCATATTGGATTACATGGTAAATGGCCAATAATTTTGGGGGCTTTAAGATGATTCGAATCGGTAACGGTTATGATGTTCATGCATTAGTCAGCGATAGAAAGTTAATATTGGGCGGTGTAGAAATTCCTTTCAAAAAAGGGCTTTTGGGACATTCAGACGGGGATGTTATGGTTCATGCCATTATTGACTCTTTATTAGGAGCCTTGGGGGAAAGAGATATTGGCTGCAGTTTTCCCAACAATGATATGGCATACAAAGATATCTTAAGTCTTTTGCTTTTAAAAAATGTTGGAGAAAAGATTATTAAGTCAGGATATTTAATAGGAAATATCGACAGCATAATAGTTGCCGAAAAGCCAAAGGTTTCCGGATTTATAGATGAAATGAAAAAAAACATAGCGTTTTACCTTGGTATCGAAGAGAGCCGGATTAATATAAAAGCCACGACAACGGAAGGTTTGGGTTTTACAGGCAGAGGTGAGGGTATATCTTCTTATGCTGTTGCATGCATTTATAAAAAATAGATTTGAACCCTTTAAGAGGCAGCTAAATATTTTATTTGGAGGTTTGGATAATGAAAGTATTCAACACAATGACAAGAAAAAAAGAAGAATTAATCCCCCTAAACCCCGGGGAAATAAAAATGTATTCATGCGGGCCAACTGTATATAATTATTTTCATATTGGCAACGCAAGGCCCTTTATTATATTTGATATTTTGAGAAGGTATTTGGAATACAGGGGATACAAGGTAACTTTTGTTCAAAATTTTACGGATGTGGATGATAAAATAATAAAAAAGGCAAAAGAGGAAAATAAAACTGAAAAAGAAATAGCGGATATATATATAGGTGAGTATATGAAAGATGCTGAAGGGCTCATTATACGAAAAGCAGACTATCATCCAAGAGTAACTGAACATATACCGGAAATAATCAACTTGATCAAAAGGATAGAGGATAACGGTTTAACCTATACGGTTAATGGAAATGTGTATTATAATACTAAGAAGTTTTCGGATTACGGCAAGCTTTCAAAGCAAAATATAGATGAGTTGGAAGCCGGGGCAAGAGTTGATGTAGGTGACGAGAAACAGAACCCAATGGATTTTGTTTTATGGAAGAGTCAAAAACCCGGCGAACCCGCATGGGAAAGCCCATGGGGACTTGGCAGACCCGGATGGCATATCGAGTGTTCTGCAATGTCAATGAAATACCTGGGGGAAACTATGGATATTCATTCGGGAGGTCAGGATCTTATATTTCCTCACCATGAAAATGAAATAGCTCAAAGCGAAGGAGCTACGGGGAAACCTTTTGCAAACTATTGGATGCACAATGGGTTTATCAATATCGATAACGAAAAAATGTCAAAATCCCTGGGCAACTTTTTTACGGTCAGGGAAATAAGCAGGCAATATGACTTAGAGGTTGTAAGGTTTTTTATGATTTCATCTCATTACAGGAGCCCGATTAATTTTAGCAAAGAGCTCCTGGATAGTATAAAGAACAGCCTTGAAAGACTGTATATTGCCAAGAAAAACCTTTTATATTTGTTAGAAAAAGCACAAGATGAAGATGGGAACGAAGCAGAAAAAAATTTAAGGATAAAACTGCTCAAGCATAAGGACAGGTTTATTGAGGCAATGGATGATGATCTGAATACTGCAGATGCGGTTTCATCTATTTTTGACCTTGTCAGGGATATTAATTCTGAGATAAACGGTAACACTTCTAAAGAAACAGTTTTATATGCTTACAACCTATATATGGAGCTGGCATCTGTTCTTGGGCTATTGAATAAAGAAGAAGAAGACATAGATGATAATATTGAAATACTAATAGCGGAAAGACAAAAAGCAAGGGAAGAAAAGAACTGGGCATTGGCAGATAAAATAAGAGAAGACTTGAACAGTAAGGGAATAATTTTAGAAGATACTCCGTCCGGAGTTAAATGGAGGAGAGCATAGAAACTGTGGGAGATAATAATGGAAAAGATTTAAATACAGTTAACTTCGCCGATATGATTGATAAATTAAATAGTATTGCACATGGTAATATGAAAGAAATTGAGATGAGAATGTTTAACCCCGCCCTTCTGGCTTATATAGGGGATGCGGTATATGAGCTTTTTATAAGAACATATCTAATAGGAGAAGGTTGCCTCGTAGCAGGAGAACTGCATAAAAGGGCTATAGGTTTTGTTGAGGCAAAATCGCAAGCAAGAATTGTTGAAAAAATATTTGGGCTTTTAACAAATGAAGAAAAACTCGTTGTTAAAAGGGGTAGAAATACTAAAACTTCAAATACCCCTAAAAATGCAAAAATAATCGAATATAAATATGCTACAGGTTTTGAATCTCTAATAGGATACCTCTACCTGAATAACCAAATAGAACGGCTTATTGAAATTTTAAAGATAATCCCTACATTATATGGGATGTTATATAATAAAATACAAGATATTTAAAAGGGGAGGCAAATTGTATATGAAGGTAGAGTTAATACGCTATACTCCTGAACCGGAAAAAGTAGTTGCTGCCGCAGCAAAGCTATGCTACTCGAAAACCGGAATTGATGGAATTTTAGATGATTTGGAAAGCGGTAAAACAGAGAAATTTTTAAACATTCTTATGGATTTGGGCCATGAAAGCCCCATTGAACATGTTTACTTTACATTTGGGGTGGAGGGTGTAAGCAGAGTTCTGACCCATCAATTGGTAAGACATAGAATAGGGTGCTCATATTCACAACAGTCCCAAAGGTATGTGAAATTGGATCAATTTGAGTATATAATACCTCCTCAAATACAAAATATAAATAGCGCAAAAGAACTATTCATAAAAGCAATGGAAGAAGACCAAAAATACTACGATAGTATTGTGGATATACTATATGCTGATAACCTTGATAAACTCTTAAAAGAGGGAAAAAGTGAAAAGACAGCTAAACAAACTGCAGAAAAAACATCAATAGAAGATGCAAGGTATGTGTTTCCCAATGCCTGTGAAACAAAAATAGTTTTTACAATGTCAGCGAGAGCGTTGCTGCATTTCTTTCGGTTGAGGGCATGCGAAAGAGCTCAGTGGGAAATAAGGGAATTATCCTATGAAATGATAAAAAAGGTCAAAGAAGTAGCTCCTATCATATTTAAACATGCAGGGCCCGGATGTTTATCGGGAGAATGCCCTGAAGGTGCAATGAGTTGCGGTAAAAGAGTTCAAGTGAGAGAGAAATTTGAAAATCTATAACCAGCGGCCATTAGTCTTGTAACTTTAAAATCGTATCAAATATAATATCAAATATTATAAATGAGCTATAGTGTAAACAGTAACCGAAATTAAAGGCAGAAGATAATAAATAAAAAATAAAAGGAAGATGCAAATGCCCCGAAACACCAAAAATATAAAAACAAATTTTAAAGAAAGACATTTTAAGCAAAAAGACACTAAAGGAATAGAGAAAAAATCGACCAATACAAAAGGACAAAAAAATAAACAGAAAATTGATGAGTTTAGACAAGGTGAAGAAGGAGACAACTATAACGAAAACTTGATAGAGGGAAGAAATCCTGTTATAGAAGCATTAAAATCCGGCAGGTCTATTGATGTGCTGTTTATTCAAAAAGGCCAGGTGGAAGGCTCAATAAGGCAAATAATCGGGATAGCCAAAGATAAGAACATCTTGATAAAGGAAGTAGACAAGGCAAAACTGGACAGAATAACCGTAACCGGGCATCATCAAGGGGTTATTGCATCAGCAGCTTTATACAAATACTATGAGATAGACGATATGTTGCAACTTGCAAAAGATAAAGGAGAGGATCCTTTTATAATTCTGCTTGACGAAATCACTGATCCGCAAAACCTGGGCTCTATTTTAAGAAGCTGCGACGGGGCGGGGGCTCATGGCGTTATAATACCAAAACGAAGATCGGCTGGACTGACACCGATAATCGGAAAGACATCTGCAGGTGCCGTCGAGTATGTAATGGTATCCAAAGTAAATAATATTAATCAAACAATATCCTATTTGAAAGACAAAGGGCTCTGGGTGGCAGGCGCCCATACAACCGGAGACACTTATTATGAAAAAGATTTAACGGGGCCTATTGCACTGGTTATAGGCAGTGAAGGTAAAGGATTGAGCCGATTGGTAAAAGAAAGCTGCGATTATTTGGTGAACATCCCTATGAATGGCAAAGTATCTTCTTTAAATGCAGCTGTATCAGGTGCCGTATTGATGTTTGAAATT
>JAAYKT010000239.1 GCA_012522255.1 Clostridiales bacterium | reverse complement strand
TTTGGATAACAATTTATGAAGATGATGACGAAGCCTTAGAAATATGGAATAAAAAAATAGGCATACCTAAAGAAAAGATTGTTAGGATGGGCAAAGAAGATAATTTTTGGGAGATAGGTTTGGGGCCATGCGGGCCTTGTTCGGAAATCTACTACGACCGAGGAGAAAAGTACGGTTGCGGCAACCCTGATTGCACCGTGGGTTGTGAATGTGACAGATATATTGAATTTTGGAATTTAGTGTTCACTCAATTTGATAAAGATGAAGAAGGCAACTATAACAAGTTGGAGCATCCCAATATAGACACAGGTATGGGACTTGAGAGAATGGCAGCCATAATGCAGGATGCAAAAAGTATATTTGAGGTGGATACCCTAAAATATATTTTGGAATATATATGTGAACTTTCAAATGTTACCTATAGAGCGGATGCAAAAACAGATGTTTCAATAAGAGTAATAACGGACCATATAAGGAGCGTTGTTTTTATGGTATCCGATGGAATACTGCCCGGCAATGAAGGCAGAGGCTATATACTAAGGAGACTGCTTAGGAGAGCTGTACGGCACGGTAAGCTGTTGAATATCAAGGGGCACTTCCTCGATAAAGTTGCTGAAAAGGTTATAGAAGTCAGCTGCGGTGCCTACCCTGAATTAAAAGAAAGACAAGAGTACATCTTAAGTATTATCGATATTGAAGAAAAGCGCTTTGAGGAAACCTTGGAACAAGGGCTTCATATATTGGAAAATTATATGGATCAATTGGATAAAAAAGGGGTCCTATCAGGTGAATCTGCTTTTAAACTTTATGACACCTATGGTTTTCCTTTGGATCTGACAAAAGATATATTGGCAGAAAACGGTTTTACCGTGGATGAAGCAGGCTTTGAAAAAGAGATGAAACTGCAACAGGAAAGGGCGAGAAGTGCAAGGGAAGATGCGGGTGCAGAGGCCTGGAAAGAAGAAATATATTCAAAATTAAGCAAGGACATCGATGCTACAGAATTTGTGGGATACGGCAGTTATGAAACAAATAGTATTATCAAAGCAATTATTGCAGATAATAAAATATCAGAAAAAGCAAATAAAGGTACGGAAGTTAATATTATACTTGATAAAACACCTTTTTATGCCGAAAGTGGCGGGCAGTTGGCAGATATAGGTTATATAAAATCAGAAAACTTCCTGCTGGAAGTATTCGATTGTAAAAAAGTGTATGACTTACTATACATTCATAAATGCAAGGTTGTAGAAGGTGAAGTAGCTCTGGGTAACACCTGCATTGCACAAATTAACAAACAGAACAGATTATCCACTGCCAGGAACCATACTGCAACTCATCTTCTGCATAAATCTCTGAGAGATACACTGGGTAATCATGTGGAGCAGGCAGGTTCATTGGTAAGCAGAGACAGACTCAGATTTGATTTTACACATTTTAAACCATTAACAAAAGAAGAACTGAATGAAATAGAAAGAAAAGTCAATGAGGTAATATGGGATAGCAAAGATGTTGTCGTGACAGAGACAGATATGGATAGCGCAAAAAAGATGGGCGCAATGGCACTGTTTGGGGAAAAATACGGTGACAAAGTCAGAGTAATCAAAATAGGAGATTACAGCACAGAACTATGCGGCGGCACTCATTTGGAGAACACATCCCAAATTGGAATGTTCAAGATTGTTTCTGAAGGCGGTATAGCCGCAGGAGTCAGAAGAATTGAAGCAATAAGTGGCATCAAATTATATGAACATTTAATGGAAAAAGAAGAAGTTTTGAAAGAAGTCGAGTCATTGTTAAAGGTCAGTGAACAGGACATTGCAAAAAGAATAAAATTAAATATAAAACAAATTAAGGAATTGGAAAAAGAGATTAGTCGACTCAAAAATCAAATTTCCGGAGAATCAATGCAAGACTATATTGCAAAAGTCAAAGAAATAGGCGGAGTAAAATATTTAACTACTGAGATAAGCGGCTTGGATATGGATGGCATGAGGCAATTGGGGGATAAACTGAGGGATAAAGTCGAAAAAGGGGTTATAACTTTATACTCAATGGAAGAGGAAAAGGCGATTTTTTTGATAATGGCAGACAAAAAAGCTGTTGCTTCAGGATTTCATGCCGGTAATAAAATGAAAGAGATTACAAAAATAGGCAGCGGAAGTGGTGGAGGCAGACCGGACATGGCGCAGGGAGGTATTAAGGATAAGGATAAAATCGGGGAGATAATAGAGGCAATACCGGAGGTCTCTAAAATTTGGAATGAATAGGTAGCGGCGGTCTTTGACCGCCAGGGGTAATACAATAATCTATTGTTGTTATTGATAACCTATAATGTGAATTGTAACAATAAAATAAAATCGGTAAACATTGAAATAATAACCTAACTGTATTATCATTAATCTAACAGATAACTTGGAGGGTGGTGTTTAAAAAATGCTGTCAAATCAAGACGAAACCATGAAATTTAAAGTTGATAAAGACAAAGTTTATAAGCCTTCTGAAATATTGATTACAGTTTATCGGGCTTTGCTTGAAAAGGGCTACAATCCTATAAATCAAATAGTGGGATATATTCTTTCAGGAGATCCTACATATATTACCAGTTATAATAACGCAAGAAGCTTAATCAGAAAAATAGAACGGGATGAGCTGTTGGAAGAACTGGTTAAAGCCTATGTAGAAGATATATAATAAATACATCGTCAGTTAAATTTATTTGATAATAACCGGAAGAAGCAATTGTTCTTCCGGCTTATTACTTATATGATGCACAGAGGGGTTAAAAGTGAAGTACGAAATTTTAGGCAATACAGGGATTAAAGTATCAAAACTATGCTTTGGCAGTTTGACAATAAGCCCATTGCAATCAAATCTGCCTATAAGACAGGGAGCAAGGATAATAACAAAAGCTTTCGAAAAGGGAATCAACTTTATAGATACAGCAGAACTTTATGAAAACTATGAATATATTAAAGAGGCTATAAAGGGGCATAGAAATGATTTTGTCCTATCAACCAAATGTTATGCTTATGCAAAAGAAGGTGCCGAGGCAAGCCTCTGCAAGGCATTAAAAGAACTCAACACAGACTATATAGATATTTTTTCACTTCACGAGCAGGAAGATGAATATACTTTAGAAGGGCACCGGGAAGCCATAGAGTATTTTTTGAAGGCCAAAGAAAAAGGTTATATAAGAACCTTTGGCATTTCCACACATAATATATCAGCAGTAAAGGCTTCGTTAAAGCATGATGAAATAGAGGTACTGCATCCCATATATAATAAGGCAGGTCTTGGCATAGCAGACGGCACCATAGAAGAAATGAAGCCGGCAATAGCTGATGCATATAAAAAAGGAAAAGGTATATATTCCATGAAACCATTGGGCGGCGGTAATCTATTGGACAATGCAGAAGACTGCATAAAGTTTGTATTGGATGATAAAAATATCCATTCTATTGCCATAGGGATGCAAAGCGAAGAGGAAATTGACTTCAATGTTGCGGTGATAAAAGGTGTCAAACCCTCGGAGAGTTTAAAATCAAAGCTCAGTAACAGAAAAAGAAAGCTTCTTATAGATTTTTGGTGCGAAGGCTGCGGGGCATGTGCCGATGCCTGTGGGCAAAAAGCCATTACCATAATAAACGGCAAGGCCCATGTAAATGAAGAAAAATGTGTACTTTGTGGATACTGCAGCAGATATTGCAAACAGTTTTGCATAAAGGTTATCTGACAACATCGTAACAATGTGCAGAGAAAGGGTTTTGCTTCTCCCATAGAAAAGTTTTTTGAACATATATAAACCCTACTAAGGAGAGATTACTATGCGAATAATGGGGTTGGATTTAGGCGACAAAACAATAGGTGTTGCTGTTTCAGACGAAACAAAGCTAATAGCCCAGGGATATGCAACCATAAGAAGAAAAGGCCTTGCAAATGATTTAGATAATTTGGCTGAAATAATAAAAGAAAAACAAATAAATAAAATAGTGTTGGGACTGCCCAAAAACATGAATAATACTATTGGCGAAAGAGGAAACAAGTCTATAGAATTTGCTGAAACACTTAAAAACCATTTAAACGATATGGAAATTGTGTTATGGGATGAAAGGCTGACCACGGTATCGGCTGAAAGGGTATTACTTGAGGCGGATGTTAAAAGAAAAAGAAGAAAGAATCATATTGATATGATAGCAGCCGTGTTTATCCTGCAAAGCTATTTGGATTTACAAAACAAAAATAACTGACTCAGCAATCGCATCAAATACAATAATCTGCTATTATAAACTAGGTTGTGTGTGAATATACAGACAATTAGCCTTGTAACTCAGCAATCGCGTCAAATACAATAATCTGCTATTAGGGATTAGGTTGTGTATGAAAAATAATAAAATTATATTTGGTATAAAGTTCAATAATTAGTCTTGATTGACATAGCATAATTCGTAAGATAGAATAAACAATATGTTATAGAAATGGGGTGAAAAAATGAGCGATGATATGGATTATATCGTTCTCTACGATGAAGAAGGCAATGAAAGCGAGTTTGAAATAATAGCGACATTGGAAGTTAATGATATTGAATATGCAATACTTCTGCCAACCGGTGAAGATGTTGACGAAGACAATGAAATCGAATCTGAAACGGATGAGGTAGAAGAAGTATATATCTTAAGAGTTGAACAGGATGAAAACGGTGATGATGTTTTAGTCGGAATAGAAGATGATGATGAGCTTAATGATGTTATTGCGGCCTACGAAGAATTGATACAAGAAGAATCTAATTAAAAAGTCGGTTTGCCGGCTTTTTCTATTTTAATGCGGCAAAAAATCCATTGACTTATTTTCCATTTGAGAATAATATGATAATACAAATAGGAAAAGGAAGATGTTGGAATGGATTTATTTAATAAAAACTTAAAAACTATATTAAATGAAAGAGGTTTCAAACTCACTCCTCAAAGAAGATCTATATTAGACGTAATTTATGAGAATAAAGGGGAACACTTAAGCGTAGATGAGATTTATGAATTGGTTAAAAAGAAATGCCCCGAAATCGGATTGGCTACGGTATATAGAACAATGCAACTTCTTGAAGAAACAAAATTAGCATACAAACATAATTTTAACGATGGCAAAAGCAGATATGAAATAATCTCGGATGTCGACCACCAGCACCATCATTTAATCTGTACCAAATGTGGTATGATATTAGAGGTAGAGGAAGACTTGCTGGAGAATACGGAACACGAAATAGAAAAAAAGTATGATTTTGAAATAACCAACCATAATGTGAAGTTTTATGGTTGCTGTAAAAACTGTAAAATAAAAAAGTAAGAAATATAAAAATATAAGATATAGTATGTATTTGGATTAATGCGCAAAAATACTAAAAAGCACATTCCTATAGCAATGTATATTATTGATGTTCGTGAGATCAATAAAGCATAGGCTTAGGTAAACAAGCACATTTCGCTTTAATCTGATTAATATATAATTTTTTGAGCGGAACAACGCACATGAAAGGAAGTATGATTTTGTCAAGTACTAAAGCAAAACTTAAACTAATCCCTTTGGGAGGTCTGCAGGAAATAGGGAAAAATATGATGGTAGTAGAATACCGAGATACAATGATAGTTATCGATTGCGGGCTAATGTTCCCAGATGAAGACATGCTGGGAATTGATTTGGTGATACCTGATATCACTTATTTATTAAAAAACAAAGAAAAAGTAAAAGCAATTATCCTTACTCACGGACACGAGGACCATATTGGAGCCCTGCCATATGTTCTAAAACAACTGAACACGCCTATATACGCAACAAGGCTTACTCTGGGGTTAATAGGAAATAAACTAAAGGAATTCGGAATACTCTCGGAAGTCGAAATGAATATTATAAAACCCAAAGACAGGCTTAAATTCGGAGAAATAGAAGTGGAGTTTATAAAAACAAACCATAGTATTGCCGATTCTGTTGCAGTTGCACTTCATACACCTGTAGGGGTTATCGTACACACAAGCGACTTTAAAGTGGATTATCAGCCGGTAGACGGAGAATTAATTGATTTGCATAGATTTTCCGAACTGGGTAAAAATGGTGTCCTTGCATTGCTCTCAGACAGCACAAACGTGGAAAGAGAAGGATACTCCATGTCAGAAAGCACAGTGGGGCATAATTTTACGGAAATGTTCAGGGATGCAAAACAGAGAATAATTGTGGCAACCTTTGCTTCTAACATTCATAGAATACAGCAAGTTATAAATGCCTCCGCCATGTGCGGCAGAAAGGTGGCAATATCGGGGCGAAGTATGGTGAATGTTATCGGTGTTGCAACGGAAATAGGATATTTGAATATACCTGAGAACATAACTATTGATATTGATTCCATAGATAAATATCCCCCGGACAAAATAACGATAATTACAACTGGGAGCCAAGGAGAAGCAATGTCTGCTCTTACAAGAATGGCTAATTCGGATCACAGAAAAGTTGAAATCACACCGGGGGACACAGTGATAATATCGGCATCGCCCATACCGGGCAATGAAAAACTGGTGCTGAGGGTAATAAATCAACTTTTCAAAAAAGGTGCAATAGTTATATATGAAGCTTTGGCTGATGTTCATGTTTCCGGTCATGCTAATCAGGAAGAGCTAAAGCTCATGCAGGCTCTGGTAAAACCAAAATACTTTATACCGGTACACGGTGAATACAGGCACTTAGTACAGCATGCTAAGTTAGCGGAAGAAATGGGAGTTAACAATAATAATATATTTGTTTTGGATAACGGTTCCGTTGTTGAATTTACTAAGGAGAATGTAAAACTTGCCGGATCCGTAATGGCAGGTAAAGTCTTGGTCGATGGCCTTGGAGTTGGTGATGTGGGTAACATAGTATTAAGAGACAGGAAACACCTTTCTTCCGACGGATTAATCGTTGTGGTCGTAACAATAAGCAAAGAATCGGGACTTGTAATAGCAGGACCTGACATTATATCCAGAGGATTCGTATATGTAAGGGAATCCGAAGATCTCATGGAAGAAGCAAGGCTGGTTATAAAAGAAGCTCTGAACAGATGTGAGGAAAAGAAAACTACAGAATGGAGCACCATTAAATCATATATAAAGGATAGTCTGAGGAACTTCCTATATGAAAAAACGAAAAGAAATCCCATGATACTGCCTATAATTATGGAGATATAATCCGGTATAATATAATTTTATTGGGGGCAATGCAAATGAATGATAAAATTTTTGCGGTAGTAAACCCATTGTCGTCTAACGGTAGGACAGGCAAGGAATGGCCTCAATTTGAAAAAACAATAAAAGATGCTGGGATATCATTTGATTGGCAATACACGAATTATCCTTTACATGCAATAGAAATAACAGGAAATGCTTTAAAAGCCGGATACAATACAATAATATCTGTTGGCGGCGACGGAACCATGAATGAAGTACTAAACGGCTTTTTTGAAAACGGCAATAAATTAAACAAAGATGCAGATCTTACTGTCTTTTCAAGAGGGACAGGCTGTGACTTTATTAGAACATTAGGCATGGAAAACTCCGTTGAAAACTTGATTAATATATTAAAAAGCGACAATTATATTACTTGCGATATCGGATTGTGCAATTTTATTAAATATGACGGTGAAAAGACAACAAGATACTTTTTAAATGTATCTGATGTGGGCATAGGCGGGGAGACTACCTATAGGGTAAACAGAAACTCAAAGGCTTTAAAAGGATTTTTATCGTTCTTAATCGGTACTGTTAGCACAATAATTGTATATAAAAATAAGAACTTAAATATCATTATTGATGATGAAATACAAATAAATGAAAGAATAAATACTATAATAATTGCCAATGGGAGATATTTTGGCGGTGGAATGCACGTGGCCCCGTTGGCAAAAATAAACGATGGCGTGTTCGACATTATTATTTTGGGGGATTTTACCAAGGCTGAGCTAATTGCAAATTTTCCTAAAATATATAAAGGCACGCATCTAAAATTTCATAAAGTCAGAAGATATTTGGGGAAAAGTATCAAAGTGAGCAGCCCGGATATGGCCTTAGTGGAATTGGATGGAGAGCAGCCGGGCACCATAGAAGCAGAATATCAGTTAATACCTGAAGGGATAAAAGTTAGGTGTTAGCTATTAGCTTTTAGTTGTTAGGTGTTAGCTGTCCTGACCTCAAAGAAATACCCAACTCCTGAGTTCTGAGTTCTGAGTTCTTAATTGATGTTCTCCATTCTCTGTTTTCTGCTCTCTTGAAAGGTAGGTAATATATTGGAAACAAAATACATGGCAAAAGCTTCACTCATAGCCGCAGTTTATGTCGTACTCACAGTCCTATTAGGCGAATTCTCTTATGGACCTATCCAGTTCAGGGTATCCGAAGCCCTGGCTATACTGCCTCTGGTTGAACCCTCTGCAATATTGGGAATAACCGTAGGCTGTGCAATTTCAAATATATTCGGCGGCTTCGGCCCTATCGATATCATCGGCGGCAGCCTCGTAACCCTGATCGCGGCAATTATCACAAGCAAAATGCCAAATAAAATACTGGCAGTCTTGCCGCCAATTATCCTAAACGGTTTAATCGTATCCATATGGGTAAGCAAAATGTCAGGTTTGCCGTATATACCTATTGTCATCAACATACTGATAGGCGAAATAATCGCAGTAGCCATATTGGGGTTAATTTTCCTGTCAGCTTATGAAAAGTATAAGAAAAAGCCACAATAACAATGAAGAAAAAATTTGCATAACTCTTGAATTTATATATATACAGATATATAATATTTTTTTGTTAAGTGTTGATTAATAAAGGAAGTGCGAAATGAACAATTACGTTAGAGAAGACATCAGAAACATAGCAATAATAGCCCATGTGGACCACGGCAAGACTACATTGGTGGATTGCATGCTCAAACAAAGCGGCATATTCAGAACAAATGAAAACGTTGCGGAAAGGGTAATGGATTCAAATGAACTGGAAAGAGAAAGAGGCATAACCATATTGGCGAAAAACACCTCTGTGAACTATAAAGGGATAAAAATAAATATTGTAGATACACCAGGACACGCTGATTTTGGCGGAGAAGTGGAAAGGGTTCTAAAAATGGTGGACAGCGTCCTTTTAATAGTGGATGCCTCCGAAGGCCCCATGCCCCAAACCAGATTTGTACT
>JAAYKT010000238.1 GCA_012522255.1 Clostridiales bacterium | reverse complement strand
AAGAATGCAGACAAACAACTAAAAAAATTAGACGTAACTCATCAAAGGATTATAGTTAACTGGATAAGTAAGAATATAGAGAACACCAATAATCCAAGAGCTTTTGGGAAATCACTCAAAGGAGAGCTAAAAAACTATTGGAGATACAGGGTTGGAGATTATAGGATAATAGCTGAAATAAATGATGAGGAAGTTAAAATTATTATAATTGAAGTAGGTCATAGGAAAAATATTTACTGATAGTGCCAAATAATTTCCTTCTTCTTAAGACCATTAAAAAACTACTAAAAAACAATAGTAAAAGATAAGGTGGCTGGTTTCAAAAAGCTAAAAGAGATTTAAATGCAATAAAAATAATAAAAAAATAACTGTGGAAATTATTTAGCGGAATCCCGCTTATTTAATAATATCTTTGTTAGGAGGTGCATAGGATGAATGTATTTGAACGGTTAAAAGAATATGATTACGAACAGTTGGTGTTCTGTCAAGATAAAGCTTCAGGACTAAAAGCAATAATTGCTATTCATGACACCACATTAGGCCCCGCTTTGGGCGGTACAAGAATCTATGATTATGAAAATGATGGAGATGCCATAATAGATGCTCTGAGATTAGCAAGAGGCATGACATACAAAAATGCAGTTGCGGGGCTGAACCTTGGCGGCGGGAAGGCCGTTATAATAGGAGATCCGAAAAGGATAAAGAGTGAAGCACTGTTTAGGGCCTTTGGCAGATTCGTGGAGGGATTAAACGGCAGGTACATAACCGGGGAAGATATGAATATGACGCAACAGGATGCCGCTTATGTCAGTTATGAAACAAGTCACATAGTGGGATTGGAAACGGGGAGCGGTAATCCCTCACCGGTGACGGCTTATGGGGTATTTAAAGGAATAGAGGCAGCTGTTAATGAGGTTTTCGGCAGTGATGACTTAAAAGAAAGAAGCATAGCAATTCAAGGCTTGGGTTCTGTGGGTAGAAGATTAGTCGAAATATTGCATGGTGCCGGGGCTAAACTATATGTAACTTCGAGGGATCAAGTAAAAATAGACAAAGCAGTAGCGGAGCTGGGAGCAATCCCTGTAAGCCCGGATGAGATTTACAGTGTAGAATGTGATGTTTTTTCCCCTTGTGCCATAGGGGCTGTAATAAATGACAGAACAATTGAAAAGTTCAAATGCAAAATTATAGCCGGAGCGGCCAATAATCAATTAGAAAGCTCAAAACATGGTGATATACTTGAGGAAAAAGGGATACTTTATGTGCCTGATTATGTTATAAACAGCGGGGGCGTTATAAACATTATTGATGATATATCAGGATGTGAGTATAACAGGGAAAACGCTTTAAGGAATACTGCAAGAATCTATGATACATGTAAACAAGTATTCAATATTGCTAAAGAGGGCTGCATTCCGACATACAGAGCCGCTGATTTGATGGCTTTGGAAAGAATAGTGGCTGTAGGAAAAGTCAAAAAAATTTATAATAGGCAATAACATTATTCAAAACCCAAACACAAAAAAAAATACTAAAGTTGAAACAATGAGAAACAGCAGTAGCAAAGGCATGTAGATTCTGTACTCTTTATATATTTCACTGGTTGAAACACCCATATGTTCTATTGTAAAGGCCTGGCATAGATGAAGCGGTGAAAAGTAATAACCTATAAAACCGGCTCCAAAGATAAAATAAGTAAATACATATGTTAATGATCCGCTGATATTGAATTGCGCCATAAAAGGAAGCACTATTGCTAGTGCCGTCGTATCAAATCCAGTTATAAATCCCAAAACAAATGACGAGACCAAAAAGAAAAGCATGGTGGTCAGGATACTATCCCGGCTGACAATGATAACACTTTGCAGAATGCCGAAGAGTCCATCCATATGCAAAACTATTTCTTT
>JAAYKT010000237.1 GCA_012522255.1 Clostridiales bacterium | reverse complement strand
CTTTTGGCAAATCTGGGTAAAGCTTGATTGCATCGGTTACAGTATTATATTTAAACAGCTCTGTTTCATCCGGTTCCACATCTATGCCTGCTTTACCCAAGTAGTATGATGCTTTCAACCCAGCCAATCTTACTGTAGCCTCGTGCTTATGTTTAGATAAACCATCAATAGGTTCTATTAAAAGAACTATGTTATTCAATTTGGAAAAACTGTTGTAAGAAGCTCCGGGCCCGCTCATATCAATTATGCCTTCCTGGAAATTAACTATTTTCCCCGATGTTACAACCGCACAACCTTCAAGAACTTTTGTGAATCCCTCTCCAACACTGTCAACATCACTTATAAAGCCTGGAAATACTTGACCCCTGCCGGATACTTTTATTATTGGTTGTGATATGTCTTTAATGGGGATAATTCTCACAGACTCACCGGGCTTAGCTATCTCTATATCTACATCACTAATATTGATGTCTTCTTTTAAGTACTCTATCAGTTCACTTTTATTTATATACAATGTACTTTTTAAGACTGCGGTTTTTTCAGAAAACTGTATATCACGAATTAATATTCGTCCCACTTTCAACTCCATAATCTACACTCCTTCGATATATCGCTGCCTAACAAATTATTTATCAGACAAAAGTCAATAAACTGAAAATCCGCTAATGAATCCTTATCCCATTTTCGTTCTTTTACAGTCTTATATAGGTTCTGTGTATATTCAATGGCATTTTCTATTAATTGCAGACTTTCAATGTCTAATATTTTGGGATTTCCTGAAATAATTATAGATTTATAAGGGCTGACATCAGGCCTTATACTTCCGGTTAAAGGATGGGATATAAGTCTATATCCCATGATAACAGCCCTTTTAACTTCTTTCATTACCTCAAGGGCATCCCCTTCTATTTTTTTGACACATAAGTTCCCGCTACTGATAACCATAGGGTTATTGGTTAAACACACATCTTGCATAAACGCAACCTCACTTCTTAAAAGCCTAATTTCTTTTTGCCTGTTGTTCTCTTTCAATTATAGCTCTGCACATAACTATGTCTGTATCAATCATTCCTTCTTTTGCTATTTTCCCAAGAAGTTTTAATGTTTCATCTGCTGTATCTGAAACCAATCCATCTCTTTTTGGTATACTAATTCCGGCAACTGCCAAATAGGCGGACTCAATTGCAACACCCACAGCAGTTGAAAGCTTCATTGCGCATCCTAACTTGGCGCCATCACATAAAACTCCCCCTAAACTGCCTACAACATTATCTATTGCCATTTCAACTTCTTCATAGCTGTTACCTAATAAAAGAGCAGTACCTGCCGTAACTCCTACGCCTGCGGCTATGGCACATGCACACATTGCAGAAAGTCTTCCAATATGACTTTTTATATAAATGGTCATAAGAAAACTAAGGCAGATTGCCCTTAGCATCTCTTCTTCACTCTTCCCATGTTCTTCACATATAGGCACGAAGGGAAGCGATGCTGTTATTCCAACATTTCCGCTGCCGGCACAAGCCACG
>JAAYKT010000236.1 GCA_012522255.1 Clostridiales bacterium | reverse complement strand
GATATTCACCTTGGCATTTGGGTTGATTGCAATAGGACTGTTGTTGTTTATCGGCAATTTTGTTGATTTATCTATTAAAAATCTTTACAAATACTGGCCATTTTGATTAATAAGCTTGGGATTTGAGATATTGATATATACACTAAAGTATAAAAAGGATGATGAAAAAATTGTAATAAGCATAGATGGCTTTGTGATTGCGTTCATCATAATCGTTGCTATGTTATCCGGTTTGTATGCCGGAGTTAAAAACCTTACTATAGATGGTATAGGAGACATACCACGGATTTTAAAACAAATGAAGGTGATGCTGTAGCAATAGATTAGTTAATTTTACTTGAGGGTTTCCGAAAGCTTTGTTGATAATCGGGTAAAAAACCTTTTATTATAGTCTGAAGTGATAGGTTGGGAACAGAAAGTAAAATAGGAGATATTTTTTAATATATAATCAAGCCGTGCAAACCCGAATATCAAAGAAATAAAACATGAAGAGGCAAAACCCAATCCGTAATATTTCTGACCCATCAAAATTGTCTCCTGTGTAAAAGCAATATTTGATAATGAAAATAAAAGAACTAATATCAAAGAACCTTTTTTATCATCAAAGTACAAAAGAATTGTAAGGAATACAAACATAATTATAAAATTATAGTAGCCAACAACAAAAGTGCTAAAAATGCCGATGGTAACATATTTGGGATTCAGAACAGGTATCAAATTTAAACCTATGATTAAAAAAATTACTGTGAAAATCGTTTGAATTTCCATGATTCTTTTCATAGAAAGTGAAATTGTTTCTTTCATTTCATTTTGTTTTTCAATCACAGCATCAAATCTTCCTTCTTTGCAAATATTTCTATAATATGCTTTATATTTTTCGTATATGGATGTTTCGCATAATACGGTAAAGATAACAACAGTGGGGATGGTAGTCAAAAAACCCCACAATGACGGGACATCGTACATAGGTGAAAAAACATATGTTTTTTCAACAGTTATTCCCACCTTGCTTATCCAAAACAGCATATTATGAAGATATAGACCTAAAGCATAAAAAAAACCGATAAAGAATAAGGCCGGGTGTTTATCGAAATATTTTAGAAAAGCAAAGATATTTCCACTTTTATTATTGAAATAATCATGTATACATTCAAAAAAGATCATGATAATCATTAAAAAACCAATATCCATAGATATTAGCACTGCCGCAGCCGTTTTATAACCAAGTATCTTAATCAACAGGTAGGTGAAAAAAAAGATGGTTAATATTCCGATGACAAAGCCTTTCAAAATTTTTTTGTAATCCTTCAAGGCAGATACATAGACCATTTGTATCCACAAAATATTAAGCTCCATAAACAGTATGTAGGCAGATAGTTTGAAGTATAAAGTAAGAGGTGACATTAGATAGAACAATGCTCCGATAATGCCTCCTATTATCATACAAACGGTTATAGCTCCCTTTAATGACGGTAATATATCTTCAGTCACATTTTCATAAATCTTGTCCGAGACATAGCGAGATAAAGTTATGGAGAATCCGCCTGTTATGATCATTGAAAAAATAAAAGAATACATTACGGCTGCCATAAACAATTCTCTTTGCAAGATTGTCATTCCCCAGATATATAAAAGTTCTTGCAAGATAAACATCATTAAAATAGTCAACAAGGTTGGGCCTGCTGTTATAAGTGTAGAATAAAAACTGGCTTTGATAATATGTATCAAGCCTTTTACTTCAAATTGGGTTTTTAACTCAAAACCTATCCCTGCCATACATTAACCTCCGTATTGGCTATATATTCGGTTATATGAGGAGATCATCCGATCTTTAGAGTACAAACTACTGACACGCTTTAAAGCGTTATTACCCATATCAACTCTCAGTTCTTTGTCTTTACATAGTTTTATTATCGTTTTGCCTAATTCTTCAGATTCCATTACAGGTATAACAAAACCTGCATAGCCGTAATTATCACCATTACCGTATAGCAAATCTTTACAGCTGCCTACATTGGTAGCAATAAAAGGTTTGCTGCTGGCCATACCTTCGAGGATAGAAAGGGGTTGCCCTTCGCTTATACTGCTTAACAGTAATATATCCATTTGTCCAATGTATTCAACTATATTTACTTTACCGGTAAAGATTATATCTTTAATGCGCAGATTATCAACTAATTGTCTGCATTCTCTATAGTACTCAATATCCTCCTCAAAAGGTCCCATTATATAAAGTCTGATTTTATCATACTTTTTCTTAGCAATGCCAAAGCCTTCTATCATGGTCTTTATATCTTTGATAGGTACAATCCTTACAATAGCACCTATGTTAATATAATCATCTTTTGATACTTTTTTTACTGACTTGGCATATTGATTTATTTCAATTCCGTTAGGAATTACCTCAATCTTTCTTTCATTACAACCCAATTCTATTTGAATTTTTTTGTTTTTATCAAAAAGTGTAACTACTTTATCAGCGTGGTCATAGGCGCATTTGGAAAGGGAATAGAAATGTTCTATCCAAATATTTTTAAAGGTAGAAACCACCCAATCGGATTTGATTATTTCCTCTTCTCTTTCCCTTGTATAAATGCCATGTTCGGTTAAAATAAAGGGTTTGTTATATATAAATTTTGCAAGACTGCCTATAATGCCTCCATAACCTGCCGAGACACTATGGTAAATATCTGTTTTTGGTATGTCTTGATTGATTATATTTAACAAAGGGTAGATGAGTGATCTGAAAGTCCAATAATAATTGGCAAAAGGCATACTTGAATACTTTTTATTATATACAGACTCTAAAATGTCAAAAAAATCTCTGCTGGAAAGAAAAGTGTGGATGCTTTCCAGCCTATTTTCTATTATAAAAGAAAACAATGTATCCCAATCCGGATTATCTCCGATAAGCAGGCTTTCCCAAGCTTCTTTTTCCAAACTATTTATGCCGAGCCGCATGCCGCTATGCGATTTTCTTTTGTTTATCTCATCAAGGAAGACCTCTTTAATTTCAACCACATTTTCAGGGATTATGTAATTAAACTTTCTTTTATTTGATTCTTTTGGGCCGATGGTAAAAATGACAAACCTGTACCGGCTCAAACCGGATACCAGCATTTGTATCCAACTGGATACGCCTCCTGTTATATAAGGATAACTGCCTTCCGCAATCATGCATATTTTTGTACTCATACATGCAACACCTTTATCATAAATATTTCTTTTATACCGAAATCAGCGAAATATAGTATTCAATCGGAATACTTGTATTACTATGGCTAAAATTAGAATTGTTAACATATAAATCATCATTTCTTTTTTGTATCTCATTTCTTTACCCCTCTGCCCAAAACTTAACTATATTCCATATATCATTGCATGGAGCTGTATAAGACTCTTTTAGTGTATTAATTATATGATTAAAATTATTTTTATCACCCATAAAATAATATAATTTAAGATACATTAAATAAGTTTTATCACTATGGGGATGAGCATTATAATATTTGTTGCAATAAATGGCTGCATTTTTGAATTGACCCAAACCTATTTCTATATTTATTAAGTCTACAAAGAAATCTTCTTCAAATTCATAAAATTCTAAAAGCACTTTTAACAGGTCTTGGTAGTTGTTTCCCAAACCTTCCTTAGTTGACTTATCTAAAAAACCGTTGTCCAAATAGTTTTTCAGGGCCCGGGCATATTGTATTGTTGTGTTATTGTTTTTATCTATTTCATATTCCGCTTTAGATTTTTGAAAAGATTTTTGTAGTTTTCGTTTAGCCTCGACAATCCCTACTGCAGCATAATGCGACGTTTCTGTATCTTCATCGCTTAACGCAATTCTTAACAGGTCAGAATGTTTGCCGTTTTTTAAAAGTTCCAGAAGTGTTGATTTTTTTATTTTGCTGTTATTGAGAAGTAAAGCTTCTTCTACAGGGATTAATTTTGTCGCTTCCGACAAATCGGTTAGTGCCGGCAATTCGTTTGCCTCGCATTCATTGGCAAATCCGTCAACCAATGAGGTTTTATTTATATTTTGAATGAAGATTTTTCTCATATACAGCACTGCCAGTAAAATGTAGCCGACTATAGGAAGAAACAAAATAACAGAAAGTTTGAATATGCTGTCTTGTTTGTTTTCTTTATACCAATACAAAAACAAGAACAGGCTTATAAAAATGTATAAAGATGTAAGTACAATCATTTCTTAACCTCCGATGCGCTTCACTCTGCACTATGCTTAATTAAATAATTTTCCTGATTGGCAGTTGCCATATAATTAATATACATATGCTGTGTTTTTTCAGAACACTTGCAAGCATTTTCATAGGAATAAGAAATCAGATTCACTATTGTTTTAAAAAGGTTTTGTTTGTGAAGGCTTATATTTTCAAAAGGGAGCTTGTGAATACAAGCTACGCCTATTACATTTTTTTTGCTTATAATCGGCGCTGTCATCACCGGCAAAAAAGGGTCCCATATTCTGTTTATATACACATCATGGGTGTCCAAAACATTTTTTATGTCTTCTCTTTCTGCTATTCTTATTATTTTTGGTATAAGGAAATCTTTTGTGTTGGATTTTGCAGACAGTGTAGCGATACTGTCATTGAAGGTATAGATAGAAATTCTATCTGTGTTCATTATTCCTTCCAAAACAGAAACAGAATCAATTAACACTTCTTCAGGGTTCAGGTTATTAAGTTTTGTCAGGATTGAATGCACTTTACCGTAACTGTTTTCACTACTTATGATTTGATCATATAATTCATTTTGTACTTTCAGCGTCTCCCCATGCACTAAATCTAAAAAGTTGTTTCTTTTCTTCAAGGAATTTAGCTCCATATCCTTATCCTGGATTTGATTGGTTTTTATATCAATGATATAACCAAATACGAGAGCCATGAGAATATAAGAAGATAACTGCAATAGTTTGCCCGTATCGCTAAAGATATAGGTAATTGCCAAGCCTTTATCTATAAACAAGTAGATACTGAGGGCACAAGACAGGAATGCAGAAATAAGGGCATATTTCAAACCATAGACAGCACCTGACAAAATGATATAGATTACCTTGTAGTCTAAAAATGAAAAATTCATTGAGTTCTGTGAAGCTATAGTCATAAAACATGTAAGGGCAAAAAGCAGGAGGTTTTCTATAATGATAAGGGTCTTTTTATCAATACTTGGTCTTGTTGTGTTAAGCCTTATATTATCCCCGGCTGTTTTTTCATTGTAATTCACATACCAATCATAGGTTTTTTTCAAGCCATTTTGAAAAGAATAAGCCGGCTTCCAGTTTAAATCGTGCAGTAGTTTTGTATTATCCAAAGATGAATTTTTTATATCCCCTTCTCTTTCTGCTTTATAAATAACTTCTTTGATTGGTATTATATCAATTATGGTATTTAACAGTTCATTTATGCTTACTTCTGTATTGGTGGACAGATTATAGATACCTTGCATATTATTTGTTACAGCTTTATAAAGGGCGCTTGACAAGTCTCTGACATAAATAAAGTCTCTTGTCTGGTTACCATCACCAAAAATTTCTATCGCTATTCCTTTTACGGCTTTTTCTATAAATATAGAAACCACTCCGCCTTCACCCTGTATACCTTGTCTGGGACCGTATACGTTGGAAAACCTGAAACACAATGTACTTATACCATATAATTCACTCCATTTACTGCAATAGTATTCTCCCGTAGCTTTGCTGATGCCGTATGGCGAAAGGGGGTCCGGCTGTTCGTTTTCTTTTAGCGGGATATTTTTGTTGCTGCCGTAAACTGCTGCAGAAGATGAGAACACAAATTTTTTTATCTTATAATAAGCTGACAATTGAAGTATATTGGTCAATCCGACAACATTAGATATTGAATCCTCGCAGGGATTTTCAAAAGAAAAAGGAACATTTATTTGCGCTGCAAGATGTATGACGATATCAAAATGATTGCTTTCGAATATATCTTTACATTCCTTATCAGAAATATCCAGGTTATAGAAAGTATGCTTAAACTTTATGTTTTTTGGGTTACCTGTTGATAAATTATCAATAATAAAAATACGGTGGCCTTCTTTAAAGAATTCTTCTGCTACATGTGAACCTATAAAACCGTAACCACCGGTAATAAGAACGTTCATACACTTACCCCTTTGTTGTTTAATTTTTTTGTTTTTTCCTTCCTTTATCCTTTTAAAATATGAGAATAAAATTACATTTAGAACTATGGCGGCATACAAAAGGACAAGGGTTCTATAATAAAAAACTCTGAATATATTTATAATTGAATTTGTACATATGTTATGTTTTTACTATATTAAAAATGCATTATTTTTATAATTTTAGGCAATTACTATAAAATATTCCTTTAAGGATAATAATAAGAAGAATATACGGTGTTTAATTAGAAAATCAAGGGGTGGTGACGGCAGTTGCTTATTAAACGGAGAAGACTAATAATAATCGTGTTTGTATTGACGGTTATTTTTCCTTTACTGATCGTTCAGGCAACTAAGTTGCTTATAATGGGTGAGGCATATTTCCCTTCCCAAAATGATGATATTCTTTTTAATCCTTATATGGGTTGGGCCCCAAGTGCGGAGGGAGGGCCTTATGACCAGCCGCATCGCCTTGTCTATATAAACACTACCTGGAGGGAACTGGAACCGCTGAAGGGCGAGTATTCATTTGATGCTATTGAAAAAAAATATAATTTTGAATATTGGAATCAGAAGTCAGTGAATATTATTTTTAGGCTTAATATGGATTTTCCTTCGAAAGAAAGACATATGGATATTCCCGATTGGCTATTTGATGAAATTCACGGTAATGGTACCTGGTATGATTTGGATTATGGAAAAGGTTTCAGCCCTGATTATAGTAATGAAATACTCATCGAAAACCATGAGAGGCTCATACGGGCATTAGCATCAAAATACAATCATAATTCACAGATTTCAATAATAGCACTCGGTAGCATCGGGCATTGGGGGGAATGGCATACAAAGCAAGACCGGGATAAAAACATATCAATACCTTTTCCCGACATCGAGGTATGTAACAGATATGTTGAACACTATATTAAATCTTTTATAGATAAGCATTTGATTGTTAGAAGGCCATTAAATATCGCTAAAGATAATAACATTGGTTTGTACAATGATTCTTTTGGAGATGTTTTGCAGACGGATTATTTTATTGAAAGCCTTGAAAAAGGATATTTTGACTATTTGGTGGGTATAGCTCAGGAACCGATGCCGGATTATTGGAAATATACTCCATCAGGCGGGGAGATAGCGACACCGCCGGGTATGGCTTGTTTTGATAAAGAACATATCAAAACAACCATGGATCAAATCAAAAAATGCCACACCAGTTGGCTTGGGCCATCATGCCCGGTGTATTATTCCATTAACCCGGAGCTGCAGGAAAATTACGATTTGGCACTTAAAACCATGGGCTATAGGTTTGTTTTGGAAATGATAAAACATCCGAGAAAAGTGAAAGCAGGCAGTATATTTTCGGTGGAAATGGTTTGGAAGAATAAAGGCGTTGCACCTTTTTATTATTTGTGGCCTTTGGAAATCTCACTATCGGATTATGATTCAAATATAGTCTTTCAAACCAAACTGACTGAGGATATCAGAACTTGGCTGCCGGGCATAAAAAAAGTAAAAATATCAGTCCCGATTCCTGACGATTTAAACCCCGATAAATATAATGTGTGCATTGCAATACTTAATCCTTTGACCGGTGAACCTGCCATTGATCTTGCAATAGATAAAAGGAGGCCGGATGGGCGCTATAGTTTGGATGAAGTGATTGTGACGGAGTGAAAATTGCGGGCATTAAGGATATAAAAAAGGATGCGATGGCAAATGCACCGCATCCTTTTGGTGTTTAGTCTGAGTTATTCTTTAGATATATTGATTTGTACCAGTCGTACCATTCACTGATGGTTACCACTTCTGCTTCTCCTTGCTGCACATATGCATTGATATAGTCAACAAGCATCTCTAAGTTGGCGGTGGAAACTGCTATTATGCCGGGGTTTTCCGGGTCCTCTTCCGGTTCCAGGGGGGGTTCAGGCTCCGGTTCAACTCTGTGAAGCATTAAAAAAAGGGAAGAACCTGTATCTACTGCCGTGTCAATTTCCTTTTTTATTTTGGAGAAATCCGTATCCCTACCCACAGCTATACACTTAAGCTTAAATAAATCAGGTGCAGGTATGGGTTGGATACCATAATCGGTTGTTCTACCGGTAAGCACATCAATTTCTTTTAAAATTCCAATCAGTTCGTCATTATATTTGCCCATTGGATAGCATACGTGATGTGCCCCCCTGCCCCATCCATTCGTAACCAGCCATTCCTGATTTTCTAAATATTCTTTTATGAGTTCCGCCGGGGTAAGATCTTCTATTTCATCAGGGTGCGATAAAGTATGATTTCCTATATCCCACCCGGAATTGTAAACTGTATTCAGTTCATTTTCGTTCATATACCATAATTCTTTCCCTCCTTCGGGGAAATCATCTGTGGCAAAATCTTTGTTAGCCCATACTGTAGCCTTAAAACCTTTTTCATCCAGGATTTTTTTGCCGTGAGTCAGGACATCCAACCATCCGTCATCAAAAGTAAATAGAATTTTTGATACTCCTTCAGTGTTAAATCCTATCTTATCAATATTCACTATTGGCGATTTGCTCTTTTCATAGACCACAAATATCTCCATGGCAGTTATGTTATCCCAGGAATTGCCGGCATCCGCCATCATTGATATCGGTGTTATAGTGGACTTAGTTTGGCATGCCCGTTGGGACTTCAAAAATTCATTAAGTATTTGTATGTTTTGTTGCATCCACTGCTCTTCTGGGGAAATAGCCTGGGTTTTCTGGCTGTTAAACCCTCGCATTGTAGAATTGCCGTTGATACTGTCTACAAATTCAAAATCATTTTTGGCTCTGCGAATTATATTCCAGCCATTTTTTAACTCCCAATCCCCAATACCGTTTTGATAAAATATGTTATGAAATGCATCTGCATAGAATTTTACAAGAAAATATTTAATTTGTTCCACGTCCGGCACATACAGGTTAAATTCAAGGTTTTCCATATTACCCATCGATTTGCCATATGCTGTCATGGTATAGAACGAATTATCCCCATCATGGGTTACGGTATCTTTCGGTGAAAGTCTTATTGAGGCAGAACCCGAGACCTTGTTGGCATTATCTAATTCAATGAATGCAGTATCGGATTCGCAAACCTCATCCAAACTGTCAAATTCATATAATGTATTACCAATGGGGTTCAGATTTGTTACAATTACGGTCACCTTTGCCATGAGGCCGTCCGGGTTTCCTATGTCTTCAATCGTTGTTAATCTGCCTGTAAAGACATATTTACCGATTTTGTTTTCATCATATTTAGGGGTACCTTCATCCCATATAGTCAACAATCCTAATCGACTACTGTCGTTAAGCGTTAGGGGTGCATAATATCCGGTGAGCCCTAATTCATCTATGGATGTTCCTATATTTACAATAATATCATTTATGGGGTCAATTGATACTACAATTTTGTTATATGCAACTTTGACTGTAACTATTGCTTTAAGATCATCCAAATTTGTAATGCCTTCTGGGAGTATCAATGTACCGGTAAAAGTATAGTCACCTGATACACAGTTGTCATAGAAATCCGGAACACCGTTATTCCAAATAACATCTAAAGTTGTTGTTGTATCATTGTCTAAGGTAACTTTTACATTTTTATATAAACCCAGGGAAGCCTTTGTTGTACCATATTTTGCATCGATATTTGGCAATGGGTCAACCGCTATAATGTTTACAGACGAGGTGGATTTTTCCAATACAGTTACAATAATCGTTACTAGTAAATTGTCCGGGTTCGTAATGCCGTCCGGGAGTGTCAATGTACCGGTAAATGTGTAATCCCCCGGCATGTTTGCATCATATTCTAAGTTGCCGTCATCCCAATTAACTTCAATATTTATAATTCCATCATTGCTTAATGTTGCCTTTACTTCATATGGCAAATAAATGGACTTTAGCTTGTCAATATTAGTACCGAAGGGAACATTATTAATAATATTATCATATTCTATACTTATTATAGTGACTTCCTCAGGTTGTTGTGGCTCCTTAACAATTACTAAAATATAAGCGGTTAAGTTTCTCGTATTGGCCACACCTTGGGGTAAATTAGTCAATGTTCCTTCAAAATTATAATCATCTGGGGTGTCACCATCATAACCGGATGTATCCCAAATAACATCTATAGCCAATTCCCTGCCATCTTCTAACGTGGCTTTCACTGTTGTTGGCAAATTCACTGAATCAATCGCAGTACCAATAGGTACATCTATATCTTTGGGATCCTCTATATTTTCTATTTCAACATCATTTAATTCCGGCTCTCCCACAATAATCCTTATATTTGCTTTCCAATCATGTTGATTTGTTATGTTATTAGGTAAATTCAAACTGCCGGAAAAAATATAAACTCCTTTTTCTTCTCCATTATATTCGGGTTCACAATCGTCCCAAGTTATGTTTACATTTTCTGCACTACCATCACTTAAAGTTATGCCTATTTCATTTGGTAAGTATTCAGATTCAATTATTTCTAAGTCTGTTCCTATTTCTACTTCAATATCAACAAGTATATCCACACCTGTAACGAAAACCTCTTCAATTATTATTTGTTCATTAACAATTACCATTGCATAAGCTTTATAATTTTTTGGATTTGTTATCCCTGACAGATTCCCTAAAGTACCCTCAAAGTAATAGTTGCTCGGGATATTTCCATCATATACAGGGAATCCATCATCCCAACTTACACTTACATTTTTTGTTTTGCCATCGCTCGTTGTTACCTTAACTGTTTTGGGAAGGCCAATCTTGGACTTGGCAGTGCCAAATGCTACATCAATGCTCTTGATATTGTCTACTTTTGTTATTGTCACATCAGGCTTGACGATAACGCCGCCACCGCCTCCACCACCGCCACCGCCGCCACTGCCTCCACCACCTCCGCTGCTTACAACTTTTTTGACCACGCAGACGACATTTTTTAATCCCTTTAAAATTTTTACAATCGAAGGGTTTGTTTCTACGTATACATCATCGCTGTTTATGGTAGCCTTTTTTATGGTACATTTGCCCAGCAGTTTTATGGGTTGGTTAACTATTAAATCTTCAATCTTTACAGTTTTATCAGATGCAATATTGCAATCCTTACCATTGTTTTCAAGATTCTTTATTGTGCATTTGTCTAATGAAATATTCGGTGAACCTTCTTTTATAAGAATCGTGTCAAAGTCACCGGAAAGCTCAATATCTGTTTTTGATAATACGGATATAGTGACGTTGGTAAATCCAACCCCTTTTAAATTGTCCTCCGATAAATTTGACGATGAATGCAATTGGGCATCATTTATCTTAGTATCACCTTGGGCAATTATTTGAATTGAAGAACCATTGCCTATAACATCTACCCTGCCAAGTTGGGAATCTATTAAGTATAATTTCCCGCTGCCGCTGACAGTAGTAGCACCTTTGACTGTAATTCGGTCAAGTTTAGTAGTGCCGACATCAACTCCTTCTGTTATATAAAGATCGCCTTCAATTATCATATTTTTTAATGTTACATCGGGCTTTGCAATGGTCACATTACCTTTTATAATTTTTAATTTTTTCTCTTCTCCGTAGACACCTTTTTTATTAAATAATTCGCCGATAACCCTATTAAACATGGTCGATGCTTCTGCCCTTGTTATATTCATTTTTGGTTTGTAAGTATTATCGAAGTACCCCGTTATATAGCCTTTTGAGGATAAGGCACCATTAAGGGCTTTTGCCCAGGTCTCAAAATCAGATACATCAGAAAATTTTTCGGCAGCGCCTTCGTCAGGTTCTAATTTTAATATGTAGGCAAGTATAGCCCCTACTTCCTGCCTGTTAACCGGTTCTACCGGTTTTAGCATGCTCTCTTTGAGCAATTTTGAATATCCTTGAGCAGTTGCTTTTGAATATTCAACCGAGTACCAGTTGTTTTTTGCAATGGCTGTTGGCACCTGTTCAGAAAGTTTGCCGAACCCAAAACCTCTATTCACAATTGTAAATAACTCTGCCTGAGTGATTGGATCGTCCGGCCTGAATGTTCCATCCGGATACCCTGTAAAGATTCCTTTCTCAATTACATTTTTTATGGCATCTTTTGCCCAGTTTCTTTGTATGTCTTCTGCCTCTGCATGTAAAAATAGTGGATTAAGCAGTGCGATAACAATGAAAAAGCATAGCCATAATTTTGGTGATTTTAGCATCTTATCCCTCCTAAAATAATATCTTAGATTTTTGCCTCTTAATAATCCTTAGATTAGCCCACGCATGATGTTTCTGTATTGTTTTTGTATTAACAAGCTTTGAATACTGATAATAAAATATGAGTTAAATTTCGTGATTATTACATTTGAGGCAAGTGAAAATGAACTTATTGTTTTGGGGCGGGACTGCTGTAGCTTAAGCTGTTTTTAAAAAATTGGTGTTTGATTTTCAATTATTTTTGTGCTAATATGAATTATGTTTGAGGAAAGAAAATTGCGCCCGTAGCTCAGCTGGATAGAGTGCCTGACTACGAATCAGAAGGCCGTGAGTTCGAATCTCGCCGGGCGCACCATAATTATCTAAGGAGACCAAGCAGCACTAAGCTTGGTTATTTTTGTTTTTGGCATATTCAAGAAATCACGCCGGTTGTTTTCTTTTCTTTTCGGTAATAATAAAATAAATGGAGGTGTTTTGATGGCAATTGCACATAAGTCAGTAATATCCTTTGGTCTTGTCGCAATTCCGGTTTCGCTATATACGGCGACCCAGGATAATGATATTCGATTTAATCAGCTACACACCAAGGATCACGAACGAATAAGATATAAAAAAATTTGCGGCCACTGCGGTGAAGAAATAAAATCTGATGAAATAGTCAAAGGGTACGAATACGAAAAGGGTCAATATGTTGTAGTCAGTGATGAAGAGTTTGAAAGGATAAAAACCGAAAAAGATAAATCGATACAAATATTGCACTTTGCACAGCTTAATCAGATTTCCCCGGTTTATTATAATAAGGCGTATCAAGTTGTTCCTGAAAAAGGCGGAGAGAAAGCTTTTGAATTATTAAGAAAAGCGCTTATGGATGAACAAAAAATCGCTATAGGTAAAACAGTTTTAGGCACCAAAGAAAACCTCATGGCTATAATTCCAAGGGAAGAATGCCTATTAATTGCAACTATGTTTTATGATGATGATATAAAGGAGATACCCAAATCCTATAAGAAGCCGGAGATAGAAGAAGGGGAGCTTGCCATGGCAACAACTTTAATAAATTCAATGGATACGCCTTTTAATCCCGAGGAGTATACCGACGAATATCAGATAAAGCTGCGGCAACTTATTGAAAATAAAATTGCAGGAAAAGAAGTTGTCGGAGCGGAACCGGAAAGCGTGGGTAATGTTATAAACCTAATGGATGCTTTAAAAGCCAGTATAGATAATGCAAAGAACAAACCGAGTAAGAAAGCAAAAGAAGCCTGATGGACATATATGATGAAAAAAGTATAAAACCCATGTTGATAGGACAAACAGCGGAAGCCTTTGATAGCAGCGATTATATTTATGAGCTTAAGTTGGACGGAGAACGCTGTGTTGCTTATTTGGATCCCAAAGACGGGACAGAGCTCCGCAACAAGCGTAATATGAAGATGCTGATGAAGGTCCCCGAGTTATCAAACATTCATTTATTAGTCGGGGAGCGGTGTATTTTAGATGGCGAGCTGATAATTGTAGTTAACGGCAAACCCAATTTTTTTGAAATACAGCGACGTTCTCTTACCACCAATGAATTTAAGATTCGGTTACAGTCCAAGAAGTATCCGGCTTCATTTATTGCCTTTGATATATTATATCTAAAAGACAAGGAAGTCATCTCATTGCCATTGATAGAGAGAAAAAAATTACTCAATAATGTTATAAAAGAGAATGAACGGTTGGCAATTTCACGATATATAGAGGAACACGGCATCGACTTTTACCGTCTCACTGAAGAACAGGACTTGGAAGGTGTCGTGGCCAAAAAGAAGAATAGCAAATATTCATTTGACAAGCGAAGTAAAGACTGGATTAAAATAAAAAATCTGCAGGATGATGATTTCGTGGTCTGCGGATACATAGAAAAAGAGAACAATATTATCAGTATTGTATTGGGACAATACGACGGAGATATCTTAGTCAATAAGGGTCATGTCACTTTAGGCATCTCTACTGAGGATTTTGAAATAATATCATCGGTAAAAAAATTATCCAGTCCGCCATTCGCAGTATTGCCAATAAGTGAAGAAAATGCTGTTTGGTTGGAACCTGTGACAGTATGCAAAGTCAAATATATGATGAAAACTTCAACAGGTTCTATGAGGCAGCCGGTTTTCCAAGGGCTTAGATTTGACAAAGAACCCCACGAATGCAAGGTAAACCCATAGGGCTTTTTCTGACTGAATCGGACAAATTATGTTATAATTGAGTATGGCATTAATTTGATGTGAATATATATGGTGTAATCACAATATTTTTCAGCATTTCAAGTTACATAAAAGCGTTTAGAAAAGAGGCAGAAACATATGAGGAAAATAAAAAAGCCGGGTTATATTATAATTACATTCGTTCTAATTCTATCTTTTAGCTATGCATTTACCGATAATGGAGGAAATATGGTTTTTACGGATGTGCCCGCAGGACATTGGGCGGAAGAGTCTATTTATAAACTACGGGGGCAAGGCATTACAGATGGCATAGGAAACAATAAATTTGGTATGGGCCTTACAATAAACAGAAGTGAATTTGCTGCGTTTTTAGTAAAGCTTATGAAATGGGATTTATATTACCCCGATAAAGGCAGTTATACAGATAATTTAGATAAGGGTAAATGGTACTTTTCTTACATTGAAACTGCATTAAAAAACGATGCCATCGTAAAAGACTGCGAAATTTTTAGGGCTGAAGAGCCAATAAGCAGAGAAGAAATGGCAGTTATGATTGTTCGTGCCTTGGGATATGAAAACCTTTCCGTTAAGCTTTCGGATTATAATACTTTTACGGATGTGGGCAATAATAAAGGTCACATAGCAATTGCAAAAGATTT
>JAAYKT010000235.1 GCA_012522255.1 Clostridiales bacterium | reverse complement strand
TAGTAGAAGATACGCCGCAATCTGTGGATGCAATAATCGTCCTTATGGGCAGTGGCCCGGATAGGATGATGGGTGCCGTGGATATTTATAAGCTGGGTTATTCGGATAAGATAATCATGGTTAGAAACATGGTTAGCGGCTATGATCTGGCGGCGGAGTTGGGGGTTGTTATACCCCACGCTGTAGATATTGCAAAAGACGTGGCGGTGCAATTGGGAGTACCGGATGAATGTATTGAGATTTTACCAGGGGATGCATTAAGTACCGGGGATGAAGCGGTAATTGTGAGGGAGTATTTGAAAAAAGAATCGCAAGCAAATTCGTTAATGATTGTAACCTCCAAATATCATTCCCGCAGGTCTAAAGTGTTGTTTGTCAAAGCGATGAAGTCTTTGGATAGAGAAATAAAGATAATATCCTATCCTACGAAGTATGATAATTTTAATGCGACACAGTGGTGGAAGAATCGGGAGGATATGAAATTAGGAGTGTTGGAGTATTTTAAGCTGTAGAATTTTTATGTCAGGGAACAGTTTGGGATGTGACCGTGGGTGACATCAGTAAGGAATCTGATGGGATGGGAATTCCACTGAGTAAGGATATACATTAAAGATGAGCATGAAAGTGCTCGTTTTTTATTTTATAGCGGTGTTAAAGTATATGGTTTCGAAATGTAGCCAAGTGTATAGAAACCAATCAGTTTTTGAGTAAAATTATAGTTTAATTTTTATATCTACATAGTACAAGGGGGTGACTAGGGAGAACTGTTGCAGCAACGTCTAATGCCGCCTTTACGCAGGTGCGGCAAGAAAGAGGAACAGGCATATAAGTTTTATAGTTATTAAGGAGATATGTCAAGATACATCGAATTAACGTAGATTACTGTCTCTTGCAATGTAATGGTTAAAATGACTGTTTAAAATGATAAATCAGCCTACTTCCAAGATAATTATGAGATTTGGAAGACTTTTTTTAATTAGCATATGATATATTTGACACAAGAACATATGTTTTGTATTATGAAGTAAGAATATGAAATATATGGTAGATATAAAGCTGTTAATGACGGAAATAAGTACCGATGGTAATAACGTTTTTTAAAAAGCCGGGAAATACAACTTAAGGAGGTTATCATGTCTTGAAAAGTAAACTTAAAAAGCAAGACCAGAAACTCTTAAGAAACAAATATGATTCTGATAATATCTTTGATATTCCTACAGTAAGAAAATGCAGTATAAATAATAAGTCATTAAAGTTTATTGCCTTTGATCAGGTAGATAACAGTAAAAGAAATAGTGAAGAAAAATCAATACATTTTTTTATTGATGATGATAAATTTAATAAAGTGTATGATAAGGCAGAAAAGTATTTTGAAAAATTAGCAAAATTTGAGGTTGTTTTAACACCTGATTTCAGCTTATATGCTGATATGCCTTTGGCAATTCAAATAAATAGTGTATTCAAAAATAGGTGGTGTGGTGCTTATTGGCAGGACTTAGGCTTTAGATGTGTAATACCGACTATTAATTGGGGTGATGAAAGGAGTTATGAGTTTTGTTTCTTAGGAGTAGAAATGGGATCGGTAGTTGCAGTATCTACTCTTGGATCACGGCGAGAGAAAGATTTATTTATTAAAGGTTATAAAAAAATGATGGAAGTGATTAAGCCAATCCAGATTTTTTGTTATGACGAGCCATTTGACGAAATGGAAGGCGAGATTTTGTATGTGGAGTATATACCTAATAGGGGAGGGTAGTAAAATGGGTGGAAGGGGAACAAAATCAGGGGCAGACAACGATCAGCAGACGATGTTGACGTATATGCATCGAGAAAAAGTTAAAGCAATAGGTAACAATGCAGATATAATCAGAGATAGTTTGAGTGGAATGGATAATACAAATAATAGGATTCCGAAAATCTATAAAAGGTGTTATTGTTGCGGTAAATTTGTAATTCCTGTGGATTCCTTAAAGCATAAATG
>JAAYKT010000028.1 GCA_012522255.1 Clostridiales bacterium | reverse complement strand
AATGCCCATAGCCGGGCGGCACAGTCCAACAATATTTTATTCATTATTCCCGTTATCCATTAAAAAAGAATGAATTATAGAGTGAAAATAGTTTTGCTCTTGTTATATTTGTATGGGAACAATGAATTAAACACTTTTACGTTGTGAGCAACGCTTTGAGACATTCTACATAAAAATTAAATATTATGAATAGAGACAAAAGAATTGAATTTATTAAAAAAATCCAGGAGAAAAGAAAATCTAGAGTTATCGCTTTGGTGACAAGTGATAGAATAAACTTGTCCGCTCCTATTCATCAGATGATGAACGACACAATCTATGAACAGTTAAGAATAATTAAAGCAAATTCAGGAGACTTTAACAATATTGATTTATTTTTATTTAGTCGTGGTGGAGATTCAGACGCACCTTGGAGTATAGTTTCTACAATCAGAGAAACATTTCCTGATAAACAATTTAATGTTCTTATCCCATTTAGAGCGCATAGTGCAGCAACAATGATAAGCATTGGTGCGGACGAAATTATTATGACAGAAAAGGCTGAATTAGGCCCAGTTGATATTACCATTTCAAATTCCCCACTCAATCCACCACATCCAGTAACCAAAGCTCCAATAGATATTTCGGTTGAAGATGTAATGGGGTACATAGCTTTGTTAGATAAATTGAATTGCACAAAACCTAATGAAAAATTAAAATCTTTTGAGTTTCTTTCTTCTCATATAAATCCTTTAGCAATAGGAAAAGTCAACAGACTTCTTGAGCAGACGAAACTTGTTGCTGGTAGAATGCTTGCTAATAGAAAAAATAATTTGCAAAAAAAGCAGAATGAAAATATTGTTAAAAAACTTGCATCTGAAATATACTCACATAGACATTCAATTTCTAGGTCAGAAGCGAGACAAATTGGTATAAGTTATGTTAAGGATGCAGAAAATTTTGAGATTGATGTGTTACTTTGGGATTTATACAAACTATATGCTGAAACCTTAGAGTTAAACGAACCTTTTAATCCAGAAAAATATTTATCTGACAATAAAATTGATAATCATAAATGGATAGATTTAAAAAAAGCAATTATAGAAACAGAATTTGATTGTTTTGTTCAAACTTGTGATGTTGAAGCTAAGAGACTACGACAAATTACTCAACCAATAAATTTAAATCCTCAAATCTCATTACCTCCTGTACCTCAAGGCTTAAACGAACAACAAATACAAGCATTTATTCAAAATTGGTTAAGTCAAAATTTATCTTTAGTTTTACAAAATGCAACAAAAATTGCAATTGAAACGTTTTTAAAGACACAACCATCAGGTCAAATTGAATTAAAAATGACTGATAAATTATGGAAAAAGATATAAAAATAAAAAATATTGATATAGTTCAAATCAATCAAGGCAACACAGTGGTTTTCCAGCTTAAAGACCCTAAGGTTGTTAACAGAACTATATTGTCTGAAATAAGACAAGAAATGTCCTATCCTGCAAAAGATTCTTCGGTTATTTATCCTGACCAGAGAATTATTGAATCAAATCAGATTTTTATTGAAGACTCGTCTAAATTGATATAGCGCAGCTCACAACATCGTGTATAGTGCATTTGGCGGACAGTGCTAATTTGAAGGGCGTTACATTTAATAAACTTTGTAACGGTTTGACTGGTTCGTGCTTCGAATCGCCAAACGACACCATACACGTAAACGTTGTGGCGCATTAAAAAAGACAGCAGATGTTCAATAGATTAACTAATAAAAAGAAAGGTCAGAGAGAAGAGGAATTGCCTCAAGACCATGATGGATTACCTGATTCAAATACTCCATATGGAGTTTGCCCTCGATGTGACAAACAATCGAGTTTTGATATTTTAGGCTCCCTCCCCGCGACTTTTGATTCTGGATATGTTATAAGTCAAGGAGGTCAAAATAGAAGAACCTTAATTGACCAAGTGACATCGATGGAATGTAGAAATTGTCATCAGCCTGTTATTGTTATTGAACAAGAGTATGTTGGTGATTCTCCTTCTAATAAGAAGCATTCAGGAGGTCATATAAACTATCGTGGATTGTTTTGGTGGCCATTTCAAGGAATGAATCTTTCGTCTGATATCCCCGAGGATATTCAAGAAATACTTCAAGAGGCGAAAACTACTTTCTCAGCCCAATGTTACAGAGCCTCTGCTGTGATGTCAAGACGAACACTAGAAGCAATAACAGTTGATAAGGGAGAAACTGAGGGAGTTTTAGCAAAGAGAATAAAGAATCTCGTTAAAACAGGAGTTCTAGATAAAAATCTTGGTGATTGGGCAACAGAAATCAGGTTGATTGGGAATTCTGGTGCTCATTTTGACCCAATAAAAAATGTAGAGAAAGAAGATGCAAGTCAGATAATTCTGTTTATAGAAGAGTTGATTAAGTATGTTTATGTAATGCCAGCGGAAATTGCAAGGCGTAGAAAGAAATAAATTATTATTTAACTATTTAGATTTAATGTTCACGATATATTTCTAACTAAATAAAAAATAGACATGGAAAAAAGAAGAATTGCTTATTCTCATAATACGAAAAAAGGAATACTTGATAATGACTACACTTTATTTGATAATGGTGAGGTTCTTCATGAGTATGATAAAAGCCAATATCCAGGTCAATATAATTTATCAGAAACTGTCTCAATTGATAAAATTAGCGAGAGTGTAAAAAGTGACTTTCTAAAATCTGCAGAATCAGATGATTTAGAATTAGTAAAAAAACTGTTAGGTTTATAAATAACGACGCCACAACAATGTGTATAGTGCATGCGGGTTTCAGAGGTTTTCGAAGGTTCGAAGCTCGTAAAAAAGGTCGGTGTAAACTGATAGGAAATCGCTGCGTAATCCCGCACGACACCATACACTCCCCGTTGGGCACAAGGCTACGAAACCAGAGACGACAGCGATAAAATGGAGAAATTTTTGTTTCCCGACACACGAAAAAAGAGAAAGGATTGCCGACCCACAAAGCATAAGTTTGGCAGCCCTTCCCTGCAAGCTTCGCTTCGCTGCCAAACACATGCTTTTTTTGCCACCGCGCGCAGATTGAGCGAGATTTGTACCAATTATTGAACTGAAAAATGTTAATTTGCGAGATTATTAAATAAGGATTTTAGAATATGCAGAATTTACAAAACGAACTGATAAATATACTCCAACACGAAGATGCTTTGGTAGTTGAAGGACAACTAAACAAAAACAAGATTGTTGAAATGGCGTTACAGGTTGACCCGCAACTGATAAAGCATTTAATAAAACACGATACTTTTAAAACCCACTTTTTTACCGATGTAGAAGGTGTTTTGGTATTCGACAAAATTAAATTTCAGCGTTTTGTAAACAATAAATCCTTTTTACCAGACAGTTACACCGCTTTTAAAAACAAGATTGGATTAACTATTAACGATGGAACAACCGACAATTACATTACAACAAAAAACGATGTTGTGCTGGCATGGCCACATAAAGACTGCGTTTTAGAAGGTGGGCAAACCAAAGAAGACCAAAAACGCAATGAAATATTTTGGAACGAAACCCTTGCCCCCGATGAAATAGACCGCCTACTTGACCCAAAAGTATTTACTAACTGGAAAAAATACGACCAACAGGGCGAACACGAAGTAACAGAAATAAGCGATAACGACAACCTGATTATTAAAGGAAATAACTTATTGGCTCTTGCTTCTTTGAAAAAGTGTTTTAAAAACAGGGTAAAGCTTATTTACATTGACCCACCTTATAACACAGGAAGTGATAGCTTTCAATATAATGACAGTTTTAATCATTCAAGCTGGCTTACATTTACTCGAAATAGATTAATCCAAGCAAAAGAACTTTTAAGAAACGACGGAGCAATTTTTGTACATATTGACCATCATCAATTGGGATATTTGAATGTGTTGATGGATGAAGTGTTCGGCCTATCAAATAAGGTTCAGGTAATCTCCATTAAGACAGCATCTCCTGCTGGTTTTAAAACCGTAAATCCAGGTCCTATTGATGTTACAGAATACATTCTATTTTATACCAAAAATAAATCTCAGTTCGAATTCAGAAAAAACTATGTACCTGTTGGCTATAATGCTAATTACAATCTTTTTTTAGAAAGGGGTGATAGTATCAAAGATTGGAAGTTTATTCCGATTAAGCAAAAAGTAATTGAAGAAGCAGGTTTTGCTAATGAAAAAGAGGCAAAAAAGAAATATGGAAATTTGTGGAATAGCATCATTAAAGTAATGATTGAGGATTATGCATTTGATAATGCCGATAATATTGTAAGTATTCGCGACCCGCATAAACCAACCGCAAAAGTTAAATCCTTAATGGAAGAGTCTAAAACTTGTGATTTTGTTTTACCATATGAAAGAGAAGATGGCAGTTTTATGTATTTATATAAGGGAGGTTCTCTGGCTTTTTATTCGAAAAAAATGATTGAGATAGATGGTAAAAAGGAAGTAACGGAATTGCTAACAGATTTTTGGAGTCATATTTCATGGGCAGGGATAGCAAATGAAGGAGGAGTGAAATTAAAGAATGGTAAGAAACCAGAAAAATTATTAAAACAAATATTTGAAATATCCACTAACAAAGGAGATATTGTTTTGGACTATCATTTAGGGAGTGGCACTACTTGTGCCGTTGCTCACAAAATGGGGCTTAAATATATTGGAATAGAGCAACTTAATTATGATGAAAATGATTCAGTTGAAAGGTTGAAAAATGTTATTGGTAAAAATGAGACAAAACAAGGTGAACTTTTGCCTTCGAATAATTTTGACCAATCAGGAATTTCAAAAGCAGTAAATTGGCAAGGTGGTGGTTCGTTTATTTATTGCGAATTAGCAAAATACAACCAAACTTATGCTGACCAAATTTTAGAAGCCGACAGCAAAGAAAAGATTATTGAAGTTTGGCAGTTGATGAAAGAAAAAGCCTTTTTGAGTTACCAGTTCGACAAACAAAGTTTTGATGAACGCATTGAAGCCTTTAAAACCCTTTCGCTTGATGACCAAAAGAAATTTTTACTTGAGGTACTGGATAAAAACCAGTTGTATGTGAATTATTCGGAGATAGCAGACGAAACATTTGGAATAAGCAAAGAGGATAAGAGGTTGAATGATATGTTTTACGGAAAAATTTAAAACCCAAAAACAGAAATTATGTAATGAGAGCTTTACTTGACACAAATATTATCATTCATCGGGAAACGAGCCGAATAATTAACCAAAACATTGGTATGTTATTTTACTGGCTCGATAAAATGAAGTACGAAAAATACGTACATCCCGTAACTATTGCCGAACTGCAAAGGCATACCGATGAACAGGTAGTAAAAACTATGGGTGTTAAGTTACAAAGCTATCATGTAATGAAGGTTTCCGCTCCTTTGCACGATGATGTTAAAAAAGTGAGCTTATCCATTGATACAAACGATAACGATACAAACGACACGCTTTTACTTAACGAGGTATATTCAAAACGAATCGATTTTTTAATTACCGAGGACAAAAAAATACATACAAAGGCTAAGCATTTAGGCATAAGCGATTTTGTATTTTACATTGAGCAGTTTATTGAAAAAGCTGTTCGGGAAAATCCCGAATTAGTCGATTACAAAACTTTATCTGTTAATAAAGAATATTTTGGCAACATCAATTTACAGTCTTCATTTTTCGACAGTTTTCGTGGCGATTATCAGGGGTTCGACCAGTGGTTTAACCGAAAATCGGAAGAAATTGCCTATGTCTGTTCCTACGAAGGAGAGATTAACTCCTTTTTATTTCTAAAAAAAGAAGGAAAGGACGAAGATTATTCAGACATACAACCGCCCCTTCCACCGAAAGAAAGATTAAAAATTGGCACATTTAAAGTTACTGCAAACGGCTTTAAACTTGGCGAACGGTTTTTAAAAATCATTTTTGACAATGCCCTGAAGCAAAAAGTAGAAGAAATTTATGTTACCATTTTTGATAAGCGGGATGAGCAAAAACGGCTTATTGAATTAATGGAAACATGGGGTTTTATAAAATGGGGAGAAAAAGAAACGCCAACAGGTATTGAAAACGTTTATGTACGTCCATTTGAGAAACCAGCCGACAGAACACAGCCACGTTTAACATTTCCGTTTTTATCAAGCGATTCGGATGTTTTT
>JAAYKT010000234.1 GCA_012522255.1 Clostridiales bacterium | reverse complement strand
TCTGGTATTTTTGATTCTGATTAAACAAGGCCATAAGGGTAGTGATAAGTCGCGAGATAAATGCTCACCTATGAGAAAAGATTGGTTGAATCCACGAAGAGACATTTTGTCTTCATGAATGGGAACGGGTACAATCACATCGCCCTTTAGGCTTTCCGAAATGATAATATCAGCCATATATTTAGCCAATACCCTTGCCCCTTCTTTTTTGCCGTCATACTTAAGCTTATGTATTATTTCCTTGCCGCTTCCTTTATAAAGAAAGCTGCTGTATGCAGTATGAAAACTGAATTTTCTTTCCTTGCAATCGGGGCATATGTTATCTATAAAGCTGTCTTTCAAACCTTTGCCGCATTTTAAGCACCTTCTGTCGTGAATGAATTCTACGGTTGAGGCACAATTACTGCATAGATTTTCGGAAGAAATACCGCCGCATAATATACAATATTCTTTTTTGGGATAAAGGGCGTTTAAAAATGCTTCATAAAGCTTATTCATTACTATTCATCCCTAACCGTAACAGTTTGTATTTTAGCCCTGAATATCTTTTTGTTATATGATTGTTTCTGACCATTGAATATATATATCTTTCTCCGCCTACAAAGACAACCAACTCTTTTGCTCTTGTCAAGGCTGTGTACAGAAGGTTTCTTGTTAAAAGCATTGGAGGCCCCGGCAGTACCGGCATTACAAGAACAGGAAATTCCGAACCTTGTGATTTGTGTACCGTAACAGCATAGGACAGCTCCAATTCGTCTAAATACTTAGGCTCGTATTTCACCAATTTATCTCCGTCATATAACACTTCTATATATTGTTCTTCGTTGTCTATCTTTGTAATAATACCTATATCCCCGTTGAATACCCCTTCTCCCTCATAATCCTCATCCAAAAGACTTTGCCATTTCATCCTATAATTATTTTTGATCTGCATAACCTTATCTCCCTCACGGAAAACATTATCCCTGTACACCCTTTGATTTTTGGATAACATAGGGGGGTTCAAAGTATTTTGTAATTCAATGTTTAGATTATATACGCCGCAAAGCCCCTTTTTCATAGGGGAAAGGACCTGAATTCCTTCCATTGCACTATAACCGGAATACTTGGGAAGGCGTTCCATACATAACTCTTTGATCTTTTCCAATACATCCTCCTGCCTATCCCTCTTCATAAAGAAAAAGTCTCTTTCTTTATTATCTAAAACAGGCATTTCGCCCTTGTTAATTTTGTGAGCATTCACTACTATCATGCTTTCCTCTGCCTGCCTGAATATTTCATTCAGCCGAACAACTTTTACTGTATTGCTTTCAATTATATCCTTCAGAACACAACCGGGGCCGACGGATGGCAGCTGGTCTACATCTCCCACCAAAATTAATCTGGTACCTTCCGCAATGGCTTTAAGCAAATTATTCATCAAAAGTATATCAATCATGGAAGCTTCATCCACTATTATTGCATCCGCTTCCAGGGGTGTGTCTTCGTTTTTTTGAAAAACCATTTCTTCTTCTTTTTCGCCGCAGCCGTATTCTAACAACCTATGAATGGTTTTGGCCTCTTCTCCTGTGGCCTCCTGCATCCTTTTGGCAGCCCTGCCCGTTGGCGCACAAAGTAGAACACTAAACCCCATCCTTTGAAAAAGCCTGAGTATGGTTTTGATTGTTGTGGTTTTACCGGTACCGGGGCCGCCGGTGATCACCAATACACCATTTTTAAGTGCTTCACTGACGGCTTCTTTTTGATTATCTGCCAGTTGTATATCCTCATCCTTTTCAACTTTCGCTATCTCTTCATCTATATCAATCCCGGCTTTGTCAACGGGAAAATTGCATAAAGAAAGAAGTCTTCTGACAGTACCCATTTCGGCGCGATGAAAAGCCACGGAGTATATAACTTTGACACCCTCCATCTCTTCCAAAACTATTTTGTTATCCACTAATAGTTTTATTAAAATATTTTCAACAGATTCAATGGGAACCTCCAACAGCTCTGCTGCAGATTTGATGAGAATATCCTGAGGTGCATATGTGTGGCCTTTTTGATGGAATTGACCCAAGGTATAACGGGTGCCACAAGCTATTCTGAACTCTGAATCTATGGGAACACCCGCCGATAAGGCAATCTTATCGGCGGTTTTAAATCCTATGCCAAAAACATCTTCTGCCAAATTATATGGATTTTCCTTAATTATATTTATGGTATCTGCACCGTAAGTTTTATAAATCCTTACGGCATAAGCAGGACTGATTTTGTAACCTTCAAGAAAAAGCATTATATCCTTGAGCTCCGTCTGCTCCATAAAAGAATCATGAATCTTCCCGGACTTTTTGGCTCCTATGCCGGGAATCTCCATGAGTTTTTGAGGGTTATATTGAATGATATCCAAAGTATCTAAACCGAACTTTTCTATAAGCTTTTTAGCGGTTGCAGGTCCGATACCGCTGATTAAGCCTGATGCCAAATATCTTTCAATTCCGTTCAGTGTCGCAGGCGTTATTACATGATAAGCCTCCATTTTGAATTGCAAGCCGTAATCTTGATGTTCCACCCATTGTCCCGCAACTTTAATGGTCTCTCCTATATTTACAAAAGGAAAATAACCGATAATAGTTGTCTGCCTTTTATCATCGTTTATTTCTAATACCGTATAGCCGTTAACTTCATTTCTGAATACTATTTCTTCAATTATTCCCTGTACTTCATCCATAATGGTCTACACCGCCTGCAATATTGTCCATAGGTTGCATTCCTTCTTAATTATAGCTTATATCAAAAAACCTTCAAGCTGTTTTTAAGCGTGGCGATTTCCCTGGCGAGTATAGCTATATCTGCTTTTGTAGCGGGTTTATCATAGGATGAATAAAGTTTCTCCAAAGTCTCCGGATAGGTAATGTAACCCCTTTCCTTTTTATAGAATTCTAAAATCAACCGAGCGTTTTTCATATGCTTGTTTATTGTAGACATACTGTACAGCACGCGAACCTGTCGACCGTCCTTGAGCACTATGACCGTGGTCTTGATATCCTTTTTTATCTGACCTTTTATGCAATTCAAATCTATATAACCCATTGCCCCATCGCTTTTGAATTCTGGTATTCTCATTTTAAGTTGTAAAAATATTTTATTTGAATTTATAGGCAAAGGTACACAATTCACACTCCCAATAATTTTACCGAACTTTTTTCTGCTGCTCTCATAGTCTATTGAATAAAACTTGCACAAATTTGCTTTAAAACTTCTGGATGTTACGGGTATTATCAGATCCTCCCCCTGTGATACCAAAACCCTGGTTATTTCACCAATGCCATCACTGTATTCGGGATAAAAAGCCAATATATTGTGGTTTTGAAAAAAATCCTGCTCCATAAATTCCCCCTCCCTATGTCAATTTCCGATTAAATGCATCATTTAAATAAATTATATACGAACACATGTTCGATGTCAAACGATGAGATGTGGGAAATGGGAGGTGAGAAGTGAGATGTGGGAGGTGGGAGATGAGATGTGGGAGGTGAGAAGTGAGATGTGAGAGGTAGGATGTGGGAGGCGGGAGGTGAGAAGTGAGATGTGAGAGTTGAGGGGCAGGTAGCACCTTAATTTATCTTTGAGGATATAACTTTTGACAGCTCATTAATGGATACCGAAAGGTTTTCAATCTTGCCTTCTACCCGCATGAGAAGATACACGGAAATTGCAATGGGAAAACCTATATTTGCAACTGCATTAACCAACTCATCCATATTCATTCCTCCCTTAATTAATCTCAAAATATTTGTTATCCCTAATTACAATGAATAAGGAACATATCATTTCTTGTAATATAAAGGCGGGGCAAAACCCCGCCGATACAATCAATTTTTATTCCAAATCCAACACCTGGATCTGAGTATCTACAACCCTTGCTCCGGAGATACCCACCAACTCTCCGCCACCGCTTAAAAATACATTTTTGTCAATAATGGATTCCATTGCCGCCTTAACATCTTGGGGATCCAAATCATCTGCTGCATTGTCTACGGTAAGTTTTGTTATTTTATTCTCTTCATTTACAAAAATGAGTTCCAGTTTTTTTGCCATAAATCACACCTCCCTCCTTCAATCTGTTTAATCATCCCTAAGCTTCCGCTAATTCAACGTCTTGCAATCTACAAACATTATAAACGACCTTAGTTTGTAAACTTGTTAAAATCCCGGATACTTCATAGATATCCTCGTCTTCGGCTTCCGGATTAACATTTGAATAAGTCTTCGTGATGTAGCTCTGCTTACCGTCAACATTATTACCCAGATATTTAATCCTCAGCTTTGTAGCCAATACTGACGTCTCAACTGCCATGCTATCACCTCCTTCTGCTATATAAGTAACCGTGACATTTCAAATTTTCCGCATTATTCTATAATTTCGGCAATAATGCATCTAAGGTGCTTAAGTATAGCAGTCTTTTTCCTAAAAAGGCTTGTCCTGCTTATGCCTAATTCTTTTGCCAATTCATTAAGTGTCCTGTCTTTTGCATAAAGTTCTTCTATTATATATCTCTCTTCTTTTGGCAATCTGCTTATGGTTTGCCGGACTCTTTCACGAGTCAATTTCACCATAACCGTCTCTTCAACCCCGAGGCCTTTATCTGCTATCAAATCTCCCAATTCCAAACCTTCATTTGTTAGTGTGTTAAGAGAAACTACCTTTTTACCATATCTGCCGTAATTTTGGTAAAAAAACTTCAGGTAAAGTTTTAAGTAGTAAAACAAATTTGCGCCCTTGTCACTATCAAACTCGCTAAGCAAATCCAAAACTTTGATAACTCCCTCCTGGTACAAATCTTCAAAATCATCCTTATTTTTGGCATATTTAATGATTGAGGAAACTATAAGCGGATGAACCTCATTTAGAATTTTCTCCTTTTCCACTTATGACCTTTCCGACCGGTCTTTTGTTATTTCCGCGGATAAGATCATTGTGCATAATTATTGCAAAAAAATAAAAAGCCGACCTGTAAAAGGTCGACTAATCAGATCTCAGAACTCAGATCTCAGAGCTTAGAGCTCAGAACTCAGGGGACTTCAGCCCCTGGATTCTTGCCTCTGGATTCTAACATTAGGATTGTGACTTTGAGAGTCAAGTTCCTATCCGCTTTCTATTTCTACTTTTCTGCTTTCCGCTTAGGGTAGATACTTCTTCAATACATCCACTTTGTCAGTCTTTTCCCAGCTTAGGTCCAAATCCGCCCTGCCCACATGCCCATAGGCTGCTAATTGTTTATATATAGGCTTTCTCAGGTCCAAATCTTTGATGATGGCTGCAGGCCTTAGATCAAATACTTTTTTGACCACTTGTGCTATCTCCTCATTAGGGATTTTCCCCGTTCCAAAAGTCTCAATCATAACAGATACGGGTTTTGCAATACCTATAGCATAGGCTACCTGTATCTCGCATTTTTTTGCAAGTCCCGCAGCTACGATATTTTTTGCCACATATCTTGCTGCATAGGATGCAGAACGGTCGACTTTTGTCGGGTCCTTACCGGAAAAAGCTCCTCCGCCATGCCTTGCATAACCTCCATAGGTATCCACTATTATTTTTCTGCCCGTCAAACCGGAATCTCCATGCGGCCCGCCAATAACAAACCTTCCTGTCGGATTAACATAGAGCTTCGTTTCCTTGTCCAGCATATCAGCCGGTATTATAGGTTTTATCACCTTTTCTATGATATCCTTCTCTATTGTATCGTGGTTAACATCCGGGCTGTGTTGCGTTGAGATTACTACATTATCTACTCTGACGGGAATATCGTTATCATATTCTATCGTAACCTGAGACTTTCCATCAGGCCTCAGGTAATCAAGATCTCCAACTTTCCTTACATCTGCAAGTTTTCTGGCCAGTTTATGGGCCAAAGAAATCGGCATTGGCATGAGCTCAGGGGTTTCGTCACATGCATAACCAAACATCATCCCCTGGTCTCCGGCTCCTATGACTGCTATATCGTTTTCTTCCATCTCACCTCTTTTGACTTCCAAAGCCTTGTTGACTCCAAGGGCAATATCTATAGATTGTTCGTTGATAGAAGTAATTACACCACAGGTGTCCGCATCAAAACCATATTTTGCCCTGGTATATCCGATTCCCTCCACTGTATCTCTTACAATCTTTTGAATATCAATATAGCAATCAGTTGTTATTTCACCCATAACCAAAACCAAGCCTGTAGTTGCAGCAACCTCACAAGCCACACGTCCCAAGGGATCCTGCAGCATTATAGCATCTAATACAGCATCAGAAATCTGATCACAAAGCTTATCCGGATGCCCCTCTGTCACAGACTCAGAAGTAAAAATTCTTCTTGCCATTTTCAATCCTCCTCTTTTTGATTTATCTACAAGCAAAGCTCCTTCGATGAAGGAGCTTTTTAAAATAAAATAAGTCCTCATCTTTCAGGATAAACCTGCAGGAATTGGCACCGCGCATATGCCGGTTGCCGGGTTTCATAGGGCCCTTCCCTCCACCTCTCTTGATAAGGGTAATTTCTATTTAATTGTAATTATATTTTACCATATATCTGTAAAACAATCAATTCGTCGCATTTCCTTTTTCCGCCCGTTCGAATCCTCTTTCATTTATTTAAAATAAGGTTAATGCATTTTACTCTTCAAAATTTATTTAATGGTGGGGAAAGGTGGATTCGAACCACCGAAGTCTGAGACAACAGATTTACAGTCTGCCCCCTTTGGCCACTTGGGTATTTCCCCTTAAATTGATGGTCGGGGTGACAGGACTTGAACCTGCGGCCCCATGGTCCCAAACCACGTACGCTACCATCTGCGCTACACCCCGTCCTAACAGACATATCCTATTATATATAATTAATTTTGAAATTTCAATAGAAAACGAAAAAATAACTTTAGTTCTATTATTCCCCCGGCGCATATATATATTTTATAACGAGGTAAAATTATGCCCTACCTCAAAAACCTCATTTTAATCTTTTTATAGATGCGTGAAAGTAGGTGGATTTTTGCAAGAAGAGGTTAGAGCATTCTATTTTCAAAATGATTGCCATTTAATTATTTCCGATTTTTTACGAAACCATGCAGAAAATCCATTTCTAATATTTTGTATAGGTACTGATAGATACATAGGTGATTGTCTGGGTCCGCTGATCGGTACCTTGCTCACAAAGCTGAACATCATAGCGCCAATATTTGGAACATTGGACGAACCGATCCACGCAGTTAACCTTTCCGAAAGCATTATCGAGGCAAAGCTGAGATACCCTCATCACAAGGTTATAGCCATTGATGCATGTCTCGGCACTAAAGAAAACGTTGGGATCATTCATTTGAAAAAGACTCCCATTCATCCGGGAAAAGGAGTGGGTAAAAAACTGCCTCCTGTCGGGGACATCTCCATAGTTGGTATAGTCGACTCAGCAGAAAGCAGGGAGTTTTTATATATACATAATATCAGGTTGAGTTTGATTATGAAAATGGCTGAAGCAGTTGTCAGAGGGATATACCGTGCATGCTGAAAATATGAGATCCCCAAAAAATCAAATATATAAGCAGCATATTTATGGTGCTAACAGAAGATTTATATTACTGCAATGAAAAAAGAAAACAATTAGAATAAATCCCCGCTTAGAATTCTTCTTTCATTATTTATATCAGTGTTTTTAAGTATGTCCATGGACTCAAGAGCCTTACCCGTCCCTACTGCAACACTTGAAATGGGGTTTTCCGCTATGTATACAGGAATCCCTGTTCTTTCGGCTATGAGTTCATCCAAGCCGTGGAGTAAAGAACCCCCTCCGGTCATAACAATACCTCTGTTACTTATATCCGCAGCAAGTTCAGGCGGTGTCCTTTCCAAAACTGAATGAACTGCATCGGCTATAGCAGATAATGGTTCTGCCAACGCTTCTATCATCTCATCAGAGGTGACTTCCAAAGTCTTTGGCAGTCCGGAAATTAAATTTCTTCCCCTCACTTCTAATTTTACCTGGGTCTCTCTGGGAAAGGCCGTTCCTATTTTTACCTTTAACTCTTCTGCAGTTCTTTCTCCTACCATAACATTATGGGTTTTACGCATATATCTAACAATTGCCTCGTCCAATTTGTCCCCTGCAACTTTTATGGATGAGGATACAACGATCCCTCCCAAAGAAATAACAGCGATATCGGAGGTGCCTCCGCCAACGTCTATTATCATGTTACCGCTGGCTTTAGAAATATCAAGCCCCGCCCCTATAGCAGCGGCTATGGGTTCTTCAATCAATCTGATTATCCTTGCCCCCGCTTGATTGGCGGCATCGATTACTGCTCTTTTTTCTACCTCTGTTACACCGCTGGGTACGCATATAACCATTCTCGGTTTAAAAATACGCCTTCTCCCTACCGCCTTGTCAATAAAGTATCTAAGCATTTTTTCCGTAATATAATAATCAGATATAACACCGTCTTTTAACGGTCTTATGGCAACAATATTCCCCGGGGTCCTGCCAAGCATTAATCGAGCCTCTTCGCCAACGGCCAATATTTTGTTGTTATTTCTGTCTATGGCAACCACCGACGGCTCATTAAGGACTATGCCCTTCCCTTTTGTAAAAACAAGGACAGTTGCAGTACCCAGGTCAATCCCTAAATCTTGTCCACCAAACATTCGCGCACCTCCATATATTATAGAACTCAGATCTCAGAATGCTTTTTAGATCCTTCGCTTTGCTCAGAATGACACCCGCAGAGTATCAGCTTTTAGGAGTATGTCATTCTGAACGAATGTGAAGAATCTTCGACTATAATTTTTCTGAAATATCCTTCCATTCGGGATTCATACTTTCTACAAGTTCATTCTTTTTATGCCGCTTCCAGCCCTTTATTTCCTTTTCCTTTGCTATAGCTGACATCACGTCATTTGTATAATCATAATATACAAGTTTGTTTACATTATACTTTGCAGTAAAACCTTCAACCAATTTATTTTTGTGTTCGTATACTCTTCGCGCTAAATCATTGGTTATCCCTGTATAAAGGACTTTAATATTCCAATTAAACATCATATAAATCCAATACATTTTTAACCCCTTAAGATCCTTCGCTGCGCTCAGGATGACACCCGTTCATTAAGATGCACCTATTCGACACATATGACACTACTCAGCTCAGAATACACTCATACAATTCTATTCACCCTGTTCCCCCTGCAAAGTTAATTCAATTTTATCATATAATTATTCTATATAAAACAAAAAAACCCTTTTAACCGAAATAAATGACAATTAATGTTGTATATAAAAATTTAGGCTCCGGTTTTTAGCCGGAGCTTAAATAATTAGATGGGGGTTATCATAAAATGTTGCTTAACATTAAATGTTGATTAACATTAAATGTTGGGCTTAACACTAAACATTATCAGACGTTTAGTGACTGATATTTCATTTTTGTTGCTTTACCGCCTCTAATATGCCTTTCAGCTTTGTTCTTATCCATTATTTCTTTAACCTGAAGTGCTACCGCCGGGTTAATCTTTGGCAGCCTCTCAGTAACATCTTTATGTACCGTAGACTTGCTTACTCCAAATATTTTCGCTGCATCTCTGACTGTTGTCCTGCTGCTTATTATATATTTTGCTATTTCAAGTGCCCTCTCCTCAATGTAATCCTTCAACTACTATACCCCCTTATCGGTGTCTTTTTTACATTAATATGCGAAAACCTAATAATATAGAACATTTATTAAACCACACCCCTAACGATTCAAGGATTTCTTAGGAAGATAAATCTTCGGATCCAAATTCTTACCATCCTTTAAAACCTCGAAATGCAAATGGGGTTCTTCCGCTATTTCCCACAAGGCAGTTTTTCCTACACCGGATATAACGTCACCTTTTTTTACTATTTGGCCTATAGTAACCATTTCCAAGGTTGAAAGGTTGCTGTATTTGGTAGCAATGCCGCTCCCATGGTCGATAATTACTGTCATACCCCATTCTGTTCCGTCTGATATTTCAGATATGGTTCCATCCATAGCTGCCCTGACTTGGCTTCCTTCCTCTGCTTTGACATCCAAACCAAGGTGGGTTGACCATAGGTCCAATGTTTTGGAATACACAAGTTCTTCTCCGGAAAAGTCTAAGCAAATAGTACCAAATACAGGTGCCAACATGGTTTCCATCATTGGTTCTTCCATTTTTATTGCCGGTATGACAGTTGATGTACCTTTTGTTACAACGGGCTTGGGCGGCTCATTTTGAGTCACTTCTCTTATTTCAAAACCTGATTCCCTCACCTCTTCTTCTACGTGTTCTTCAATAATGCTAATGCCGCCCTCTTCAACCCTTGCCTCGTCCTCCAATTCCTCAAACTCTCCGAAATCTTTTTCGAAATCAAGCCCTGCCCATCTGTTGTCCAAATAGGCCTTATACCGCCAGGCACCGAAAGTAGCTAACATAGCAATTATTATTACAATAGGAATAATAGATTTTTGTTTTGAAAAAAAATCTTTCAATTTCATTCTTGACACCTCCAACAATATTATTGCCGGAGATTTTAAAAATAATACAAAAAAAGAGAGCTTTTACAAAAAACTCTCAATACTTGCAACTTCCACCCCCAAGTAGTAGTGCCTAATGATACTTCTATAATCATATCCGTTGCGCGCCATGCCATTTGCTCCATATTGACTCATGCCGATCCCATGTCCGTAGCCGATGGTATTGAAGCATATCTCTTTGCCCTTTACATTATATGTAAAATTCGCCGAGTTAAGCCCAAACTTTTCTCTAATCTCCTTACCCGTAAATATCTTGTTACCGATTTTTATTTTTGTAACTTTTCCGCCTTCACTTCTTTCTAATATTTCTATCTCGTTTGAAATATTTTTTTTATTGATTATTACATCCCTATCCAAAGATTCAATACCGGCAATAAAATCATCCAATTTAATACTTTCTTTATTTATTAGTTTAGGTGAATTCTCCTCGTATTCGGAAATAACAGACCTGAGATAAGGAATTTTATTGGACCAAACATCTTCTGAGTTCTCTGTTTTTCCGCCACTGGTAGAATGAAATACTGCATCGATAAGCTGTTTCTCATAGATTATCACTTCACCTTTTGTGGACAAAACCGCATCGGCGAATTTTTTATACCCTTTACCCAATTTTTTTGGATCCTTGTAAGCCTGGCAATGTGTTGAATCAGTGCAAATGTCAGCACCCTCATGAATAGAACAACCTTTGCCGCCGAATTCCTTCATTCTAACCAAAGTGTAAGTTCTGGCTGCCAAAGCCTGAGCCTTAAGAGCTTCCGGGTGAAAATCCACGGGCATTTCAGCTGCTACCACACCTATCACATACTCTTCCAAATCCAGCTTAACTAAACTGTCTAAGTTGCAATCATACACTGTGACCATGTATCCGCTGCTTTCTATTTTTTCAGGAATTTTCGTTTTTTGGCAACTTATTATAAGTACGGGCAACATAAATAAAGAAAAGACACTCAGTATATAAAAGGCTACAATCCTTTTCATCTTTACACCTCGCTATAAGTCAGATTTGCACCTGCCTCACTCTTCTTAGGCACCATATTTAAAGAATTCATACTTGTATATACTATTTAAGAAAAATATTTATATGCCCACCATATTCCGACAAAATATTTGTGGAACCTTTAGTAAAATAGAAACGTCGTATTTTTAGAATATGTCCACATAATATGACAGAATATTACCCGGGAAATATTTTGTCTGAATATGGTGTCGAATGATTATGAGTGATCTTGACTCGTTTTTTATTGAAAAACATAGAAAAATGAAATAAAATGTAAATATAAGCATCGATTGAGGTGACAAAAATGTGTGCTCAAGAAGAGGAGATTAAAAAAATGTTAGAGACAAAACGAGAAAGCTTGCATGTTTTAATCCTACAACACGGTATTAACAGTATAAAAACATTAAAATGTAGCGAAGAATTGGACGAGCTTATTTTTAAAGAAGAAATGATTCTTTTAAATAAAAAAGCCTCCACAAATAAGTGATAGGCTTTTTTATTTATATAATTATTCACAATCTTACGGTCTAAAATCAACCGGTCTCTCTTTTTTATATCTGAATTTATATAGCAAACAGTCTTTGATCCTTTCGGAGGCATAACCGTCACCATATGGGTTTATCGCGTTTGCCATTTTTTCATACTCATTTTTATCATCCAAAAGTATAGAGGCCAATGTGTAAATGTTTTTCATTTTTGTTCCTGCCAGTTTTACTGTCCCATATTCAATGGCCTCAGGCCTTTCTGTCTCACTCCGCAAAACTAAAACAGGTTTTCCCAAAGACGGCGCTTCTTCCTGCAGTCCACCGGAATCTGTAAGAACGATAAATGATCTGTCCATGAGGTTATGCATTTCTACAACATCAATGGGATCAATAAGGTGTACCCCATCTTTATTTCCTAAGATTCCAAAAACAACATCCCTGACCTTCGGATTCATATGTACGGGATATATAATTTCAACATCTTTATAGTTTTCACATATTTGGTTTATGGCATTACAAATGTTTTCTAACGGTTCACCTATGTTTTCTCTTCTATGGGCTGTTACCAATATTATTCTTTTTGAAAAGTCCACCATTTTGAGTGTGGGGTCTTTAAACTCATACTCCTTATTGATTGTTGTTTTTAAAGCATCTATAACTGTATTGCCTGTAACGAATATACTGTTTTCCCCTATATTTTCTCTTAAAAGGTTTCTTTTCGAACCAAAAGTGGGTGCAAAATGCAAATCTGCAATAGCTCCTACCAATCTTCTATTCAGTTCCTCGGGGTAGGGAAAATATTTGTTGTAGGTGCGAAGCCCTGCTTCTACATGGCCTAAGTTAACCTTATTATAATAGGAAGCCAATGCGCCGGCAAATGTTGTAGCTGTGTCACCATGAACCAAAACCATATCCGGCTGCGCATCTTTTATAACTTCTTCCAGGCCTTTTAACGCATGGATCGTTATATCGGAAAGGCTTTGTTTTTCTTCCATTATATTTAAGTCATAGTCTGCGGTAAGTTGAAAAATATCCATAACCTGGTCCAGCATTTCCCTGTGCTGTGCTGTTACACATACTTTTGAATCTATGTCTTTTTCTTTTTGCAAAACTTTTATTAACGGAGCCATTTTTATTGCTTCGGGCCTAGTGCCGAATACGGAAAGTACTTTTATCATTTGAGGTTCTCCTTTTTGTAAAATCTTCTGTTTATACTGCAAACTGAGTAAATGTTAATCTTAAAAAAGCACAGTCCGGCTATAGACTGTGCTGTTTTGAAATTACATTTCACGCATCCATTTTATTTTTACCGTCTTTATTGGTTGAGGCTTTAAGATGCTTCATTCCCATTGATGTTACCACAAAAACCAAAAACACCAAGAAATATAAGGTCTTTAGTTTTACTTCTATTATGGCAACTGCCCCAATCCCAAGCACAGCACTTATAGAGTATAATGTGAGCACGGCTTGTTTTTGGCTATAACCTTTTGCTATGAGCTTGTGATGGAGATGGCCTTTATCGGCTTCAGCCATGGATTTACCGTTTGCCGCCCTTCTTATCATTGCCAATATCGTATCTATTATAGGCAGACCCATGGCAAAGACAGGAATCAGGACTGCTAAAGCCGTTGCACTTTTTAGAACTCCTATGGCTGATATAACCGAAAGCATATAACCCAAAAACATCGCCCCCGTATCACCCATAAATATCTTGGCGGGATTAAAATTATAAGGAAGAAAGCCCAATGTTGAACCTGCCAGGATTGCTGTAATTACAGGGACATATTGCTGCTCGGGACCTAAAAGAATAGCCGCCACAAACAGTGTCATGCTTGAAATCACCGATACTCCCGCGGCAAGGCCGTCAAGTCCGTCTATCAAATTAAAAGCATTTGTAAGCCCTACAATCCATAGCAGTGTCAATGGGTAAGACAAAATCCCCAATTCTATCCATTTGCTCCCGCCTAAAAAAACCAAAGGATTGGTCAGCCTGTTAATCCGTATACCGCTATATATAACAATCAGTGCTGCAATTATTTGAAAGGCAAGTTTGGCTCTGGGAGAAAGCGACTTGATATCGTCAAAATACCCGCATGCGACAATAACAGTAGCCCCTGCTATTATACCTAAAATTTTTTGATTTATAGGTATATAAATAATAATACCTAAAATACATGCAAAATATATTGCCAAACCGCCTAACAAAGGCGTTGGCTTCTTGTGGACTCTTCGGTTATCATTTGGTATATCTATGGCCCCTACTTTGTCAGCCCATTTCTTGGCCAACGGTGTTATAAAATATGCCAATAAAACGGACGTAAAGAAAGCCATCATATAGTTTCTCATTTTATCACTCCCGGGTATAAGCTAAATACTGT
>JAAYKT010000233.1 GCA_012522255.1 Clostridiales bacterium | reverse complement strand
CTACAGATATATCCTCGGGCAGTTTATCCGTTGTGAGATGTGTTCTTTTTCGATAATGGGCCTTAACTTCCGAAAGTTTAGGTTCAGGTACAGATATATCAAAATTCGATTCAGCTTCATTAAAGATAGAGAGCTGCATATTCTCTGTCTGTTCACTTGATGTGCCATATTGCTTATGTTTTGCAAGTTTAAATTGTGACATCAGCCACTGCACTTGCTGTTCCAATTCAGCAATCCTCTTGTCCTTTTCTTCAATTATTTTCAGTAGTTTTTCTATCATTATTTCTTGTGTTTTCATAGATATATTGTACCATGTAAGCCGCATGAAATCAAGGTCTAAGCCATTTTTAAAGATATTTATTTCATGATACTTGCCGCTCAAAAACTTCTGTTCTTTTTAGTTTCTTTTCTAATTTCGCACCTTCAATTAAAAAAGATAATTCTTCCGATTCAAGGATTATGGTATCGGTTTCCTCTTTTGACAGCCAGCGAAAATGCCCCCTTTCCAATCTTTTAAAGTATAGCCAAAATCCATCCCCGTCCCATTCAAGTATTTTTATTCTGTCTCTTTTTCTATTACAGAATACATAAAGGGCCTCTGCAAAGGGGTCCAGTGAAAAGCTTTCTTTAACCAATGTCATAAGTCCATTTATTGATTTTCTCATATCTGTATGTCCACAGCATATGTATACCGGCTTGTTTTTCCACCTCATCATAGCGACCTCAGCATTAGGCATACTTGCTTCAAAAGTGCAGGGTCTGTTTCTTTATTTACATTAATACGGCAGTCGCCTATTTCAATTTCTATTGTTGCTGTCTTATTTTGTTGTTCTGTTGCTAGTTGCATCCATCCGGCCGGAACCATTTCGGTATATTCATTTGTATTTTCTATTTTCTCACATGCAGTTTCCCTTAGTTTCCTTTGCCAGTAAAAATATGCAGACATACTTATGTCACTATCAAAACAGAAATCTTTAACACTTTTCCCACTGCTTTTTCTTTCTTGTATTATCCCCGCCCATTTTGACAGTCTATATTCTTCAGCCACTTTTCTAGTGTTCATAACAATCACTCCAATTTAACTTTAAAAACTTTAACAAAGTTTTTAAAGTTTTTATTGTAATTGTATTACTTTTGTAGGTGTTATTCCATGTACTATTGTGCTTGACGCTTACTGACGTATCCCTGTAGGACTTGTTTTTTCCGGCGATACATTCCGTTCTGCCATTAGCCATTGTAAGAAATATTTTTGAATCAACGACTGAATACCGTTGTTTTTCATGCATCACCACCCCCGGCATAACTACCAAATTTCTGGGCCGCAACTTCGAGAAGTTCCGGAGTTGCTGACAGATACCAATAAGTGTTTTGCGGCTTAACATGCCCCATATATACTGACAGTAAATAAAGCTTCTGATCTACGTCCTCCCCAGTTTCATGCCAGCGTTTGACTATGTTGTAGGCAAATGTTTGGCGAAAATCATAAAACCTGGGCTTTTTTTTAGCATTATGGAACACCAGCGGACGGATTAGCTGGAAAGCATATTCAAATGCACGCGTGTTGAACCGGTGTCCATATGATGTGATTGCCTTCAATGAAAGCCTGATACTCTGATAGTCTGGCGGCCACAGTGCAATGTAGTAGCACAAGGTGGTCCTTTTTGAATTTTGAGCTGTTTATGAACAGATAACCTTCTTTAAACCGTACATCGGAGATTCTAAGGGAGGTAAACTCGGAAACACGGATTCCCGTGGCATACATTAGCCCTATAGTTGATACTACGGTGCGGGTACGGATCCCGTCAGGCGAATAAAGACTACTCGCATTGCGCATCAGCGACAAAACTTCATCATCTGTATAGATGTGTGGTGACGTGCGCTGGTGGGCTTTGCCGAAAATTCCGTTTTGCGATATCTGTGCTTGTGCATCAAGGGCAGAAATATATGCGGCGAAAGTGTGAAGGGTCTCGAGGCGCCTCGCCATATACATGCGGGTAAAATTATTG
>JAAYKT010000232.1 GCA_012522255.1 Clostridiales bacterium | reverse complement strand
TCATTATGCAATCTATACTCAATTGTTAGATTTTCATCTGTAAAATTATATTTTTCAATACTGTTAGGCTTTCCCATCATATAGTCCACATTAGCAATGGAAGAACCTTTCATTTGCCCTAATGAATTACCATTATTGTACGCACCTTCGAATAAGGAACTATAATATTCGACACCTGCATCCCTATAAGAATCGTTGTACCTATCCTCAAAGGAACGTTTGAATGCAGATAAAAAGCTTTTAACATAGTCAGGCACTTCATTATGTAGAGAAAAAGTTTTCTTAAGATCATTATCAGATGGCAAGTTCCTTTTCCAATCAATATTTTTGTTACCGGAAAAGTCTTTTCTGCCATAATCCGCCCCCATAAGTTTACCTATCTTATCACCGTCTTCATAACCTCGAAGTGCATCGTTGGCCATAGGCTCAAACTTGGCATTTTTATATGCCAATTCATAGGCTGTTTGGAATTCCTTTTTGTAATTCAATATAAAATCATTCTTATATGCAGTTGTTTCATTCTTTAACCCAAACAGTTCCACAAGTTTTGCGGCACTGGGAACTGCCTCAGCCCATTTATTCTTTTTGCCGGCATAAAAATCACTTAAACCCGCTGCTTCACCCATTGCATAGCCAACCACTTTGTCATAATTTGTAGGTGTAAACTCTATCTTTGGGTTATCATAGGTATTGTTGTATCCTAATTCAAAACCTTCTTTATATCCTCTTATAAAATCTCTCTTATCATTATTGCTCACCTTGTCTAAATCATATCTTGAAATTATCTCATCTTCTTTGGGCATGGCCTTTCTGAAATTCTTTTTAAAACCGTCCTCCAAGTCATCATAAGCAGCATCCCCGCCTTCCCAAAGCCCATTAGTATACCCATCCTTATAAGCATCACTATCTGCTGCCCCTAATACTGTAACTGATTGAAAAAGAATGAATACAAATATTGCAATAAATATTATTAAGATGTGCTTCCTATAGTCTTTCATTATTATCATCCTTTCCCTTATTTTTCTATTACCAATACGGTTCCGATCGCCAAATCCATATTGGCATCAATCCCATTATTTTCAGCAATCTTTTTATATTTAGATTCGGATCCATAGAAGCTTTTACTAATACTCTTCAGTGTATCACCGGGCTTTACCATATATAGTTCATAATTTGGTAATTCCTCGTCTTCTTCCTTTTCACCTTTTTTGGCATAGCTTGCCTCAATGCCATCAAATAAAAATACACCATATTCATCCCTATTGGCTTCCAATTGAACATATATTCTATCCAGCTTGAGAGGATAAATTTTGAGATCTTTAATGGGCGATGAAGATATATATTTCCACCCTAACCAATCTATGCCTCTTGCTATGTCCAGGTTATACTTCCTGCCATCTAAATCCTGAAATCTCAAGCCCACAGTAACAGGTGAATATCCATATGAAAACACCCATAACCCCAATGCCTCAGGCGGATATTTAAAACTTATATTTCTATCGTCTAAAACAACAAAAGCTCTTTCTTCTTTAAAATTAGTTGAAATAAAGTATTCGAATCTTATAGACGATTTCCCGTTCTTTGCCTTATTTATTTTGCTTATATTGCCCGTCACTTCAGGCGATGTACCCATAAAAAACACCTTGCCTGTTTCCAAATCATCTATGACCTTTCTTTTCTCTGTATCCTCTTCTTCTTCCAGGATATCATAATATTCGTCTTCACCTAAGAAAGAAGCAAAAGGATTATCAGTATGAACCGGTTCATTTTCATTATTGTAATAAAAAGTGCCCTCCGAATCCGAAGCATCACCTTCACTAAATGCCGTGAGGGTTAAATGTCCATCCAACATATCCCCAAAATCCCTTGAAATGGATAACTGACTTACTAATAATTTTTTAGGGTTTTCTTTCAGTTTTACAAGAAAACCATTCAAGTCCTTATAAGTTCCCTTAAAAGGTAAGGAAATGGCTATGCTGTCAACTTCTTTATCATCCTCCAACTTTAACTTCTCCGGATTAGAAAAACTGATATTGGGTATTATCAGATTGCTGTCATATATAATCTTGTTGAGCTCATACATAATATCAGGTTGATTTATACCCGAGTAATACTTACC
>JAAYKT010000231.1 GCA_012522255.1 Clostridiales bacterium | reverse complement strand
ATATAAGGTAAATCATGAAATTTTGTTTGTATATAATTTATGATTATATGTAAAAATATATAATATGAAAAAATAGGAAGTGGATAGATGTCAGATGGAAAAAGAGGAACACTTATTATTATAGGAGGGGCGGAAGATAAGAGGGCAGATAAAAGAATTTTAAAAATAGTTCACGGTATTTCCGGTGGTCAGAAAAGTAAAATTGCGATAATTACCACGGCAGCAGTCAACCCTGATGGCGCCGAAAAAGAATATTGCAAAATATTTAAAGACCTTGGAGTTAAGTCAGTATATGGTGTAAAGATTGATGATAGAGAGCAGGCCAATGATGAATATCATGCAGAATTGATAGAAGATGCGGATTGCATTTTTTTTGTCGGTGGTGACCAACTGAGGATTTCAAGTATTTTAGGCGGTACAAAGGTACATGAATCCTTACTTAGAAGTTTAAACTCGGGAAAGACCATTGCCGGCACCAGCGCAGGTGCTTCGATGATGAGCCAGGTGATGGTTGTGGAAGGGAAAGACGATGAGGCACCAAGAAAATGTACTTTAAAAATGGCGCCGGGTATGGGGATGCTTCGAGGTGTTATAATCGATCAGCATTTTAACCAAAGTGGAAGAATAGGGAGGCTGCTGGCAGCAGTTGCACAGAACCCTTCCATAATAGGATTGGGTATAGACGAAAATACGGCAGTTATTGTAGATGCAGCGTTAAAGTTTCGTGTAGCGGGATCAGGGGTAGTGACAGTTGTAGATGGCAGGGAAATTCTATATACGAATATCTCTGAACAGAATCAAAATGAACCTTTAGCAATTACCAATGTGAAAATTCATGTATTACCGGAAGGTTATGGGTTTAATATCAATACAAAACAGGGAATAATGGAAAGAGACTTAAATTTTAAACAAAATGATAATTCTGAGGAGGAAGAAAGTTGAAAATAACCAGCTTATATGCTTATCAGGGAAGGAATATATACAGTCATAAACCTGTTATCAAGCTGAACATTGAATTAGAAGATTATTACAATTTAGCGACTAAGGATATAGAAGGTTTTAATGATGGCTTGGTTAAATCATTGCCCGGTTTGCATAAGCATAATTGTTCAAGGGGTTATCCGGGAGGTTTTATAGAAAGGCTGAAAGAGGGCACATATTTTCCTCATGTGGTTGAACATATAGCAATTGAACTGCAAAATTTGTTAGGATACAATGTAGCTTTCGGAAGAGCTATAGATGGAGGTAATGAAAAAAGCTATGATGTAATATATTCATATATTAATGAATATGCGGGAATTGAGTCCGGTAAACTCGCCATGGAGTTGATATATAGCATTATAGAAAAATATGATTTCGATTTACAAAAAGAATTGAGAAGGATTAAAACGGAGTGTATAAAACAGGATTTTGGTATAAGTACTGAAATGATAAAAACTGAAGCAGAGAAGCGGGGTATTCCCATAACAAGAATTGGCAAAGGAAGTTTAATTCAATTAGGTTATGGTAAGAATGGAAGGATTATGCAGGCAACTTTATCTGATTGCCCTTCTTGTATTTCAGTTGATACTGCTTGCAACAAAGATTTGACAAAGATGATGCTTTCAGATTATGGAATACCTGTTCCTGAAGGAAAATTAGTTAAAAATGAAGATGAACTTCTAAAGCAATGTATGATTTTAGGTTATCCTGTAGTTGTTAAACCAAATTTTGGCAGCCATGGAATAGGTGTATCAATAAACTTGAAAACCCCTGAAGAAGTATTAAATGCATATAACATTGCCAAGGAGTATGAAGATACAGTTTTAGTTGAAAAATATATAAAAGGCAATCACTACAGATTATTGGTCGTTGGAAATAAAATGGTTGCTGCTTCCATGAGAATAGCAGCGCATGTAGTTGGAGACGGAGAGCATGGGATTAAAGAATTGATTGAGCTGGAGAATACCGAAAACACAAAAAGGGGAGAAGGGCACGAGAAGCCATTAACAAAAATTATTGTAGATAAGGTTGTAGAAGCTTATCTTGCGAAGCAAAATATTAACCTTAATTACATTCCATCCTACGGAGAGATTGTGCATTTAAGAGAAAATGATAATTTAAGCACAGGTGGAATTGCAATAGATGTCACTGACAAGGTGCATCCGGATAGCATAGATTATGCAATAAGTGCCGCTAAAATTATTGGATTGGACATTGCGGGTATTGATATAACTATACAGGATATAAGTAAATCACTTATAGAAACAGGCGGTGCCATAATTGAAATAAATGCCGCACCGGGCATTAGAATGCATCATTTTCCTGCCGTTGGTAAATCAAGAAATGTTGCATATGAAATTGTGAAACATATATGTCCCGAAGATAGGGAATATAGTATACCTATAATTTCAGTTACCGGTACAAACGGTAAAACAACTACAGTAAGAATGATTAATCACATAATAAGAGGAATGAACAAATGTGTAGGAATGACCACAACTGACGGTGTATATATAAATGATGATTGTATAAAACATGGTGATAACTCAGGACCTGTAAGCGCAAGAACAATACTTATGGATCGCCGTGTAGAAATTGCCGTATTTGAAACTGCAAGAGGCGGGATAGTAAATAAAGGCTTGGGATATGAAATTGCGGATGTGGGCATTATAACGAACATACAGGAAGACCACCTGGGTATTGACGGTATCTATGACTTAGACCAATTGGCCTATGTTAAATCATTGGTAGCGGAAGCAGTAAAGAACACAGGTTATGCGGTATTAAATGCGGATGACGAACATTGTGTAAAAATTATCAAAAACCTAAAATCAAAAATTATATTATTTTCATTAAAAAAAGATAATGGGGTTATTGCAAAACATATAAAAGCAGGAGGCATTGCCTTCTATTTCGATGGCAATGATATAGTACTGGTAAAAAGCAAAAAGGATATAAAAGTCATAGAGGTTAGAAGCATACCATCAGCTTTAGACGGTATATTGGAATATAATATACAAAACGCGCTTGCAGCAGCTTCAGGCGCGTATGCTGCAGGAGTTGACTTGTCCAAAGTAAGAGATGGACTCTCTACATTTAAATCAGATTTTACAGATAACCCGGGGAGATTCAATATTTATGATGTAAATGGTGTGAAGGTCATAATTGATTATGGACATAATATAGATGGTTACAGGTGTGTATTGGAATCATTGAAAAAGCTTAAGAAAAACAGATTAATCGGAGTAATCGGTGTACCCGGTGACCGAACCGATTCCAGCACTCTAATAATAGGAGAAATGTGCGGCAATTTTTTTGATAAGGTCTATATAAAAGAAGATAAGGACAAAAGAGGAAGAAAAAATGGTGAAGTAGCAGAAGTTTTAAAAACAGGATGTCAAAAAGGTTCAATCAATAAAACAAATATCTTTATTGAATTAATAGAGGATAGAGCATTGGAGATGGCGATTAAGTCAGCCGAGACAGATGATGTTGTTGTCGCATTTTATGAAGATCTTGAACCGTTTATTAACGTGATTCAAAAAATGAAATCACCTATTTATAAGATAGGTCTCATCATTGCCTGATGAGACCTATAAACATTTCCTAAAAAAGTTGTGAAATACTGAGGGGATCAATATCCCAGGATACTATTGAAAAGTTGTCTTGATATCTTCTTGAGAGGGTTATTTTGTATTTGCTTATACTATCACCCTGTTTAACAAAGATCTTTACTCTTGCTTCGGAAGCAGAGCCTGGGGATTCAGCCCTATGGGGATCACTCATAGACCATAACTCAACTTCACCTATTTCGATACTTATCTTATCCTTGATATTCATTAGGTTTTGAACCGTTTTGCGGTTATTGCTGCTGAATTCATCATCTTCTTTATCATTCCAGTGACTTAACGCGTTCTTGCTATCACCTTTTATTATTGCGTTAATGTGGTTTTGTACCATTTCCCTGACCTCTTTCACTTCATGGGATTCCGGATGAGTTGAAAAACCTACAATACACCAATCATTCTCAATCTTAATTAATTCTATAGAGTTAATAAAAAATCTACCAATATTAATAGAAGCGTAATTATTTTTTATCATTATACTATCCAAAATCAGTGTAGGAGGCATATAAGATTCTTTTTGGTTACCGGGCAGCGGCGTATTAAACCGTTTATAATCAATAATTTTATTGCTTAAGGCCTCTTGGGGCAAAGGATATTCAGTATTAGCATATATCTTTTTGGCTTCTTTTTCATATTCTTCATAAGAACCTGTGAAATTGTAGTCCAATTGAAACATTCTAAGTACTGTGGACTTAATATTCGATAGGTCTGCATCATCATTGCTGGTAATACTGCCATGAATACAGGTATTTAGTAGGTCATAACTTATTTCATTTTCACCATAATTACTGATAAAATATACCATTTCCTCTGTAGGACTGAGGTAATATGTTGGCGTGCACATCCTTTGGACTTTCTTTTTCATTGTTTCATGATTTATTATTACAAGCAAGTATCTGTCATCATCTTCAAAATGAGGGTTTATAGTTGTGTAAATTATTTCTCCTGTAGACTTTAGAATATTAGCATTATAGATGGGGCCGTTTTCAATTTCCTTGCTTTCAAAAGTTTTTAGATTTACTATTTGCAAACCTTGCGAGTTATCCAAAGTGTAAAGAATATTTAAATTATCGGAATCCATATATATTCCGTCAGCGATCTGTGTATAAGACTTTTCTTCAAAATTATACAAAGCTACAATGTTATCATATTTATTATTTTTCATTTCTACAATGTATGTCTCATCATTATATTGCTTTTTAATAAACGGAGTATAACTGTCTACGGCAATCGAAATGAACTCTTTTGAGGCGATATCAAATATCATTCTACTATCAAACATCAGTCTTTTACTGTCCTTAGACCAACTTATACTATTAAAATTTCTATATTTGTATTTTGTCAAAACGTTCTGAAGTGTATCGTTTTCTAAATTATAAATATAAACGTTATCCTCACCATCTATAAATGCCAACTGTTTACCGTTTTCATCAAATTGATAATTCTTTATTGCAGGAAATTTCCCCAAACTTTTTTTAAGCCCGGTAGAAGGTTTTAGTACGAATAGCTCAATCATTTGGATCATATTGCCTATAATGACTTTACTGTTTTTTTCATTATATTTTAAATCATTGAGATTTTTCATTGCGAATACTGTGGAGTAATCAGGAGAAACTATTAAAGGTAAATAATTATTATCAACTTTTTGCAGCAATTCTTTATTTTTGTCAATCATATTTTTCTGTGAAGTTAATTCAAACTGCCATTTATCAAGGCTGCCGGTTTTATTAATGTTTTTATCAGGCTTTTCAATTATAGTCAGTTTGTTTTCTTTTATAGTGCAGCCGGATAATAAAATAACAGTGCATATAATTAATAAAATTTTTTTCAATTCAGAACCTCCTTGAAACATTTGTGACATTATTCTAAAACAACAAGCACTTCTGTACCCTTACTATTCTTGCTTATAATTTTTATTTTGCCCCCGTGTTTTTCAACTATTTCTCTTGCAATGGATAACCCGAGTCCCCAGCCTTCAACTTTGCTGGTTCTTGAATAGTCACCCTTATAATATGGTTCAAAAATATTTTTTAACACATCAAGATCTATACCTATTCCATAATCTTTTATTGATAACTCTATTTTATCTTCTTTTTTTAGTGTTATATCTATACGGTCTGTGTTACTATATTTAATACTGTTATCAAGTATATTTATAACAACCTGTTTAAATAAATCCTCGTCAAGAAAATGGTGAATTTCTTCTAACTTTAAATTTAGTCTGATATTATAACGCCTTGCTTTGTAGTACATGGAATCACATACTTCCTCCAACAAGGTTTTCACATTTACTTCAGCTTTGTTGACTTGAAAGTCATATTGCTTTAGCCGGGACAATTCTAAAAGGTTTTCTACCATTTTAAGCAATCGTTGTCCTTCAGCTGTTTTATGAAACAGACTTTTATCCTTTACCTCAGTATTATCAGTTTTCCACAATAATTCTGCATAACCTAATATCGTTGTCAGTGGGGTTCTTATTTCATGTGTGAAATTATCAAAAAAGCTTTTTTGCTTATCTTTTTCGTCCTTTAAAATATAAATCATATTTTCTATGCTGTCAGCCATTGCATTAAAATTTTTAGATAACTCCCCAACTTCGTCATCCCTGTTATAAGTTGTAACCCTTTCAATCAAACTGCCTTTTGAAAATTTCTTCGTAATTTCAGTAAGGTTTTTTATTGGTGCAATGATTCTGTTTGAAATCAGAATACTTAATATAACCGTAAAAGTAGCTGCAAGCAAACTGGTTATAAAAAATATATTAATATTATTGTTTCTCATTTTGTCTGCATCGGAAAGGTCATATATGAATGCAAGAGAGTAATTATATCTGCCTGCAATATTCACGGGCATAGCCAAATATAGTGTTCTTGGTTTATTGCTACTGTTAATGTAATAAGCACTGTTGCCTTTAAAGGATTCAGCAACTTCCGGCCTTATATTTTTGCTCTCATAAAAAACATCCTCAGAATCTCCCAACAGCCTGTTGCCATTAAAAATCTGTATTCTGCATTTTATAGTTTTTTTCAGGTATGAGGTCAAATAAGGAGAATCGCTTTCTATGACGCTCGGTACTTCAAATATATTTTTAGCTTTATTTAATGAGTATTGCTCCACGTAAATAGTTGCATACTCACCTTGGCTTTGCAGGTAATTCAATATAGATGACAGATTATAATTATCTGATATTTTTGTTATTACAGGGCCTAATATTACAAGCATTATCAGCAAAGCAGCAATATTCAGCGCGGTTAATTTACTTCTAAAGTTCATGCAGACACCTCAAACTTATAGCCTATTGTAAATACCGTTTTGATAAAACAACTATAATCTCCCAATTTCCTTCGCAACCGCTGAATATGCATGTCCACTGTTCTGCTATCACCCATATACTCATAGCCCCATACGGATTCTAAAATGTTCTCTCTTGAGAATACTTTTTTCTGATTTTCTAAAAATAATAAAAGTAAATCAAACTCTTTTGGGGTAAGAAAGACTTCAATATCATCAATGTGTGTTTTCCTCTCAATTGGATTGACATAGATAGGTCCTGCAGTAATAGCATCTTCTTTGGTGCTGAATTTATCAATTCTTCTTAAAACTGTTTTAATTCGGGCAATTAATTCTCTGCTATCGAAAGGCTTAGTTATATAATCATCTGCCCCAAGCTCGAGCCCTTTGAGCTTGTCCTGAATCGAATCCTTGGCAGTTAAAAGAATTATAGGTATATTAAGGCTTTGCAGTGTCTTGCAGGCCTCAAAACCCGTCATACCGGGCATCATAATATCAAGGAGGATTAAGTCAGGTTTTTCCGAATTAGCTGTCCTTATAGCATCAAAACCATCACTTGAAGTTATCGTTTCAAAACCTTCAAGCTCTAAATTCAGTTTTATCAAATCAACAATAGCCGGTTCATCATCTACAATTAATATTTTCATATTAACACCTGCCCTTAATATACTTATCAAAGATATAATAAAGCAAACTTGTATATAAATTGTAACATTATTTTCGGTCATTTTCATATAAATTTAAAATTGTAACTTTATTACATAAAAAACTGGTGCAATGTATTTTCTGAGAATTTAATAAAAACTGTTGAAATATGCTTTCAAATAACTTATTATATAAATTGTTACGACAATTATAGCAAGATCATTGTTAGTTGTCCTGAAAAGCGGATGGGGATGTAGCTCAGCTGGGAGAGTACCTGACTGGCAGTCAGGGGGCCGAGGGTTCGAGCCCCTTCATCTCCACCAAAATCTTATATCACTCAGTTGTGAGTGTTTTTTTTGTTCACTTTTAATAAGTTTTATCTGATACCATAAAATTAAAATGAAAATTTGAAGCATAATAATATAGAAAAAAGAAAAGAAAGGAAGTATACTTATTATAAATTTAGAACATATAATTGATTTTCTTGAAACTGATTCTTTAAGTGTTGCATTCACTTCTAAGGGTATAAAGTATCTATCCTTGGGGAATGAGCCTGGTTTAGATTGTATAAACCTAAAGCTCATTGATGATATAGAAAAGCAGAGTCACCAAACAAAACTTGTTATTGAGGAAACGATGAATTTTATAGACACGGGTAAACATAACATGCCTTTGGATTTTACAGATTTTACAGAGTTTCAACAAAACGTATTTAAAGTAGTAGGTGGTATAGAACCCGGTAAGATTGCGACATACAAAGATATTGCCGTAATCCTTTACAACACCGGTGCCGCCCAAGCGGTGGGAAATGCTCTGGGTAGGAATCCTGTGTCATATTTTTTACCGACACATAGGGTGCTTCCTCAGAAAGGTTTTGGACTATGTAGGAGTGGTGCGGGCCATTTAAGGGAAAAGCTTTTAATACATGAGGGGCATGATTTAATTAAGTTAACAGGTAATCGTGTATGTACAAGGAAAAACTGTTGTAAAAGTAAATGAATTACTAAGAATTATCCATAAATAAAATTTTAGTAATTGTGTCAAATACAATGATCTGCTAATATGTACGAGATATAATGTGAACAGCATCAACTAACCTATATGGCTAACATATCATATTTTGTCTGTTATTGACACCACAGTATACAAAGTGTTAGTATGGAATATAATAGATAATTACGAAAAATGATGTTAGCTTGGTAAAAACGGTAAATAATAGACAATAATTTGGACAACCTTTCTGCCAAGTTTGAATTAGTTATATTTCATACGTTATATAAGCATTCATCTTGAGCAATCTTAATATAATCTATAAGGGGGCAGAAGGATGGATAGAAAAATAGGAGTCTTGGATTCTGGTATCGGTGGCTTATCTGTTGTTGCAAGTCTACAAAATGTATTACCTAACGAGGACATTTTATATTTTGGTGACAGTAAAAATGTGCCTTATGGCAACAAAGGCGAAGAAGAAATACTGTCCTTAACTACTAAAATATTCGATTTTCTGGAAAAAGAAGATGTTAAACTAATTATAGTGGCATGTAATACAATTTCCGCATTATTAGAAAAGCATAAAAATTATTTTGGCTTTCCGACAATTAATATAATTAATCCCACCGTTGAGTATATAGCAAGGTCAAAACTCGATGATCTGGCTTTCTTAGGTACGGAATTTACGATTAAGTCCGGTGTTTATCAAAGACTTTCGAAAGAAAGAAATATGAATACTAATATTATTGCAGATAGCAGTAGAAATCTTGCCACCTTTATTGATTCAGGTGATTTTATGTCTCCTGAAATTAGAGGTTTAATAAAAAGTCACATAGACAGCTTAATTAAAAAAGGTGCCCAAAATATAGCATTGGTTTGCACTCACTATTTGATAGTTTATGATATTTTTCTTGATCTTTTCCCAAAAATGAATTTTATTGATCCCGGATATCATCAAGCCTTAGCTACAAGGGATTATTTATTAAAAAACAATTTATCAAGTGCCCATAGTAGTGGAACCTTAACCATTTATACATCAGGAGAGAAAGAAACGTATGAAAAAGCCGCTAAGAAGTTATATTTGCATAATCTTGACGAACTATCTGCAATACAATTATGATGTTTTTTAAACTGCTGGTTATATATGTGT